>CAYXEY010000010.1:0-8211 GCA_964464105.1 uncultured Planctomycetaceae bacterium | reverse complement strand
ACCTTAAGGCGTGGACAGAGCTTCATGGGCGCTTGGTCAAGACGTCGAAACGGGGGCTCAAACACATCGAGGACGACGAACCGAATCTGTTCACGATGTCGGGGGCCGAGGTGCCCTCCGACTATCAGGATTTGTTGAACGAACTGAACACTCTCACCTCCCGCGCCCTCGGCCTCGATGGTCGAGATGTCGCACTGATTGAAGATCTAGTCCGCGTACGTTTGCAGTTGAACGACGGCAAACTCGGACATTTGGCCGTAGACCCACCCAAGATGCCGGAGCTCCGGCGATACGCCAAGCGGCTCAAGGAGGAGCTGGATTCATTCGTCGGTGCAGAAGTTAAGGAACAACATGACGTAGACGTTGTCTACGATTCCGTCTCAGGCATAGTCCAGGTGGACTTCACCGAGAGTCCCGGCCGTGCCGATCAAATTTCCGTTGTTCCCGCTACGCGGAGCGAGGCGGCGGCCCTCACAAAGGCACGTGCCGCCATTCGTCGAAAACACCGCCAGTGGGTCTACTTTGACCGCAACTTACGCGTGTTTGACGGACGGCGTGCTTATTTCCTCAAACCCATGCAACGATTTCAGTGGACGGAGAGCCAGGCGATGAACGACGCCAGCGAGATCATTGCGGCGACGGTTGGTCAGGAGGCCCCCGCTTGATTGAAAGACCAGCACGGCGCCAGCCCGACCGGACATCCAACGCTGCTGATTACCGAAAGGCCTTCCTAACGCGAGTGCATCAGCTGCTCCAGCTTGGATACGCCCGCATCGACGCCAAGGCCTGTGTCGACGACGAAGAAACTTCCATCACCGGCTTCTTGGCACAGTCGATGGACGACGTGATTGACGATCCCGGTTCGGCACGTTGGACGCGGCATTTCAACGTCCACGACGACCCGCCCGTCAACAGCTCGGAAGGCCGCAAGGGAAGGAGGCGGCGCCGCATCGACATCAAACTTGTCTCGTCCGAGAAATGGCCCCGAAGCCGTTTCTCCTTTGAGGCAAAACGCCTTGGAAAGACCAGCCCCGTGACCGCCTATTTGGGTCAGACCGGCTTGGGCTGTTTCATCGGTGGGCAATACGCGTCGGAAGAGCAAGATGGCGGCATGCTCGGCTACATCCAGAATGGCTCAATCGACGAATGGGAGGAGCAGCTGAAAGACAGATTTGCGAAGCCCTCCAAGGATCTCGCGGTATGCCCCGGCCATTCTTGGAAAGTTCACGCATTTCGAGGTGGACCCCCGCGAACGTTTCTCTCTCGCCACCGCCGCAAATCCGTTGGGCGCGATATCGACATCTACCATACCTTGTTCATGTTCTGCTAATTCCCTGACTGATCATTGCTGTTGTCTCAATTCAACCGAGTGTTTTTACGACCGGCTGTCTGTCATTCTCCCGTGCTCGCAATCCGAGGAACCCTCCTACTCTGGCATTACCGGCAGGTGGGCAGCCACAGACATTCGCCGCCGAGCACCGGTCGCGCCGAGCGGTGTGATTCTCCTGCTTCCACTGCGCTCGTCACGCCCAGTGCCAAACGGCGTCGAACGGCAAACGAATCTACGATTCATACCGCCTGCCTTAGCCGTGCGTCTTGGGTCCCGACTCGGCGAGGACCCGAGGACGACGGCTTTAGACGGCAGGCGACAAGACGAATTGCGACACCGGCCGCACCTTGAAACCCAATACTTTCATTGGCACCGCCATCTTCGTTAGCTTCACTCAATCTTGGCAGCAACCTTTCCAGAACAGCTCGCGCGGGCACCGGATGCGATGTTGGCATCGAGCAGGTGATGCTGCAGTGGGGAGTTCGGGGCGCCGAAACGTGCGTGGCTGCCAGTCGCTGACGTGCCGCGTCTTCGTCAACGCCACTCAGATAGGACCAAAGTCCACGACGAATGAACACCGCGAAGAGACCCGCGGGGTTTCGCTGGCCGACGCGCAGGGCGTGGGCCGCGGCGGAATGAAATCGAAGCCGAGCGGCGTCGCCTCTCGGCAAGAGCCGTAGCTGCCAAGCCTCCTCCAACAGCACGTCGACGCTGCGCACATCGCGCAGGTCGTCGTTGCGTACATGCCGGAGGCTCGGTCGTGTCGGCAAGCAGGCACCAGTTCGAGCCGCGACGGTGGGATTCTGGTTATCAATTCTCGAAGAGAGTTCCCGGTATCTCTTAGGAGGTGGTGATCCGGTGGGCGAATTGCGATTCGGGGGTGGTGGTTGCCTCACGGGCTTCCACGTCAATTGAATCGTGACTGCCGCCCCCCAACGGTTCAACGCGAGTTGTGGCGATTTCTCGACCATCAGCCAACCAATCTCGTCGAGATTGAGTCGCGCTGCCTTAACGTTGCGAATGTCTACACCGAATACGTCAGCGACCCAGGAGGACTTACAGCGTCCGCACGGCTCACACTTCCCGTTTCGGTAATAGAGGCAGCGCAAGAGATGACCAAGGATCGTCGCGATGGCGACCGGCCGTGAATTGCTGGCCAGCATCCGAATGGTCCGCCGTGGGACAGGCACCTTGCGACGATGGTTTGTGACGAGGTCGATCATTCGCTGGAGTTCTTGGTCCTGGCTCTCTCCATCGCCCCCCTTCGGATTCAGGAATCGAATCCGAGTCTGCGACCATATCAATAGACCGGCTTTTGATAATCGCCGAAACGCTGTTGCGACGTTGTTCGAATCGCGTCCTCCGACGAGTCGATGGATTTCCTCTTTTGTGAATCGCGGAGATCGATTGGGGTCAACGTTGCATCGTCTCGCCACGGCCTCGAAGCATGCGAACCATACTCGGAGGTCGTACAGCCGGATGATCCCGCCCTTGTAGGCCCGCCACGCTCGCAATAGGGCCATTGCCGGAATGAAGCAAAACCCGCCATCGGGCTTTCTTTTGGCATGCACGGATTTTCGAGTGTTCCACGGAATGTTCCACGCGATCGAACGCGGTTTGATTGGTTGACAAATTGACATGATCTAAACGCTGTTTGAGCGAACACTTGCGGGCGTTCGCACTGCCCGCGAGAATGCAGACCACGGCCGGAAGAAACACCTCTTCCGTTCGGCCTGAAATTGGATTGACGGCGCCGGCGGATGTGCGCTACCGTGAAGTTGCGAGTTTCAGGTAGCTTGCAGGTCCCCGACGCCAATCGTCGATCTCAAGCCGTCAAATGGGCGATCCAAGGGTCGCCATTTCTACTCAGTCTGTTTTCTCGATAGTCCTCTCTGTTTTCAAAACTCAAAGCCGTTGACTGATTGGACTCTGTTCAACGGCGCTGGGTTTCTGCCAAACACATACTCCGCCCGCTAACCCTTTGACAAGACACTATCTTTAGTCTTCGGTAATCACTTCCGGCCTGCAGGTTTGCGGGCTTTCGCGATGACCCGCATGCCGGCTCGCGGGCTGGCCGGCCTGCCGGTGACAACATTCACACAATGAAAAATGCGGCTTGTGCGCTGCGCTCAGATGTGACCACTCTTGGGCAGACGGGATCGCGGGCCATCCCGACAGCCGGAAGGAAGGACAGCACGACGGCAGGTTGGCCCGCAACCAATTATCTGAAGGAGAACAAAAATGCAGAAACCAACGAACCAAGGCGCGATCATCGCCGTCGGAAATCAAAAGGGAGGCGTCGGAAAATCGACAAACACCGTTCATTTGGCAGCCGCCCTGGGAGTGCGGGGATTACGCTGCCTCATCCTGGATCTCGATCCCGCGGCCGGGGCGACCAAGCACCTGGGCATTCCCGCCGACAGTTTTGCCGGCACTCTGGAGCTTCTGACCACCGACGAATCAATTGATTCACTAGCGGTATCGGACAAGATGCCCGTAGGTGTGCATGTCGTACCATCACGGCCGCAGCTCAGCGAGATCGACTCGCTCCTTTCCAAATACGTCGATCGAACCAGGATCCTCGAACGCGCCATCGACGAGGCCCGCGCCCAGTATGACTTTGTATTTCTGGATACCGGTCCGGCCGTGGCCTTCGCCACGACCGTCGCCGCCTATTCGTCTGCGGAGTGGTTCCTGCTGTCCGCGTTTCCGCATCCTCTCTCGCTCGGAGGCTTGACCGAAGCGTTCAAGGACATCGCCGATGCGCGCAGGCACCGCAACCCCGCGCTCGAAGTACTGGGAGTTGTCTTCACAAACGTAGATGGACGGGCGACGCGGCTACGAAGCCAGTTGGATTCGGTGGTCAACGAGGCCTTGCCCGGCCGGCGTTTCCAGACGTGGATTTCGCAAGCGATCATCATTCCGGAGGTGTCGGGAATGGGCAAGACGCTCTTCCAATTGCCGCGGTACAAGTCGATTCCAGTGGCTGAGCAATACCTACGGCTGTCGATCGAGTTGGAGTACCGCGTGAAAAACCGCGAGTCATTTATCAGAGGAACGCTGCCTCCTTCGGAATTGAAAGAGAACCAAGAACAGCTCGACCAAGAACAACCACCATCGCTCGCCTGCGCGGCGAACGAGTAGGTACTTGATTATGGCCAAGGAACTCGCCCAACCGCCTCCGTCCTCATCAGTCGCCCATTTGTTCGACTTGAAAGCTGCAGCTCGGGCGGTTGCAAACAACGAAACAGTGCCACAGACATTGATGCCGCCGGTCAATCCACCCCGTACCCCATCGGCGACGGATCAATCTAGGCCAAACGCAACGAAGAAAAAGCTCCCCAAGAGGGAGGTGGTCTTGACCGCGAATACCGATGAGGTGTTTTCCACGCTGGTGGAACTCTATCGCCGTGCCACCGGGACCAAGCTGACCGCCAGCCACGTGGCGCGGGCCATCCTCAAAGGCGCCGCTCATTGCATGCACTTCCTAGAACGAGAAGCACGCCGCATCGGACCGATGAGCTTGCCATCCAACGCGACTGGCCACGAGTTAGAACGGGAGCAGTTTGAAGCCCGACTCGCCGATGCATTTATCGCCGGGATCCGGGCATCGCCAGCGATGGACCGCGACGCTTAAGGGTGACCTGCTCCCGCAATACGCCACCTTCCACTCGGTTCAAGTGGTGACATCAAAATCATGTCGGCGTAAATCAACGGTCCGTGGTCAGGAATCGTCGCACGGCTACTTCCGGCTCCACTCGGCATGCCCGGCACCATGCCAAGAACTCCGCGACGTCGACGCGGCGGTTTCCCGTCTCGCAGTTGTAAACCCAAGATTGAGGCCGCTTTAGCGCTTGACCTAGCCCCCGTTGGGTGAGTCCTCCTTCTTCGCGCAGCTTCCGAAGAAAGCCAGGTACATTGCGATAGAGACGCATCTGTTGTGCTTTGGTCGGCATCGCATGAGTCTCGCCGACCGGGAACTTGACACTAGTTAAGTGTCAACAAATAATGTAGCAACTGAAACTCGTAATCGCCGGGCGCTCGTAACGATAGTTCTGAAGGGTCCACGCTTGGCGAAGCATAAGCCCGGCCCACATGGCAGCCCATAGCCCATAACACACCAGAAGCAGAGACAACGGAGCCGACGCCGGCCACAGGAATAGCACCGCAGCGAGGAGAAGTGAAGTGTTCACCGCCAGCATGGCTTTGATGCCCGTCGAGCCGGTACGGCCCCCCACCGCAGGTCTTGGGTTGGGGCGATGCGACTGGAAGATGAGCAGCTGCGAGTCGGCGAGCGCGTTAACGCGACGTTCTATCTCGTCGATCCGGCGTAGCAGGTCCTCCTTCGACCGAGTGTGCCCGACCATTGCCGAAAAAATTACCCACAAAAGCACCGGCAGCCCCCAGAGCAAAAGCCGCGCTGTCGCGTCGTCGAGGACGTGGACCGCCGTCAGCAGTCCGGTGACGAGGCCGGCCGAAACAAACAGCCGACGATCGCCGGCAGAAAGCCGCCATTCCAACAAAGAGTACAGGACGCCGTACTCGGTGAGCAGGACGTCAATCTGTTGAACATCGGTGAGTGGACTACGCTTGTGCTGCATGTCTCTCGTTAGATGCGGCCAAGCACGCTGGAAATTCAAAAAAATACAAGACCATTAAAGTGAGAGGAGGATGTAATGCTTGCCATTCCAGAAGCATGCCCATCATTTGAGGTGTTAGCGGGACAGCCCAAAGACAGGCAGGGGCCGTGGCACGCCGCCCTCGCTAAGGCGTTCGAACTAGGCCGCACCCTGAGCGGGCGACTGGCGGCAGAGCTACGGGCCGGACGGCTCGAAACACCGGCCTTTCTGCGCAGCGCACTTTCGTCGGATGCGCGGGAAATCCAGCAAGACTTCCAGCGCGATTACCCCCTGGAACTCCAATCGCCCTTCGAAGGTGTAAACTCGGTCGCCGGCGCCGTTTGGGTGGGGCACACATTATTCGGGCCGGAGCGCGGCGACGCTCTGATGAAGTTGCGCTTCGACGCGGGGACCTTCGAACTCCCGCTGCACGTCCACGAGCAGTCGGACCGGGTGATCGTCGTGCTCAAGGGAGAAGGACTATTTCACTTCACGACGCAGGCGTTTGCCGACTTCGACGGGAGCGACGTCAAAAACTTAACGGTTGAACCCGGCATGGTCCTGGTCTTCACCCGCGGCCTGCTGCACACCTTCAGTTCGCCGAACGACCCCCTCTATCTGCTCTCCTATCACTCGCCGTTCGTTGCACTCGATGATCCAATGCAATACGCGCTGCCGGCAGTGCGCTGGGTTCCGCAAATCCCGACTTCGATGCATAGTGAAGGCTCTGCCGTTTGAATCGGTGAGGCCTCTCACCCCGCTTATGCCCCAACCGCACACGGCTTCGGCCAAATGCCATAACCCATTCAGCGAGTGCGCGAGCTGGGAATATGGCGGTACAGGAACAGCGACTTTTCAATTGGGACGAGCCGAGCAGGTGCGACGAGCCTGCTCCACCGTCTAGTCCGTCACGAGATCAAGTCCCACCGCCTCAAGCAAACCTTGAACTCGCCCAACTAAAGGCTCCATCGTTCGACGATGTGCCCATCGCCCCACCACTGGCGACCGCGATCGAGCATGGCGTGTTTGGTTTGACAACTGAGGGAGCGTATTCCCCCAGTGAGGAGGATGTCCGAGCGATTACCGTTGAGCAGGCCACCGAACTGATGGCCACGCTCGTCGAATTGCAGTCCGTCGAGGATGGACTGCGGACCGGTGAAGATCCTCGCACGAGCAAGGTGCCGCGGACCGACCATGCCCAGTTGAAACTACGCGAATTCCTCGAACGCGAAGCGCCGCGACTGGCGACAGCGTATGGCGACGTGCTCGCGGCATTCGCGAACGGGTTCGGGGAGGAGGCAGCGCGAGCGTTGGACCTCTGGGTTCGCAAGACCGTGGCCGATTGCACCATCGAGCCAAGCAGTCGATATCACCCCGGTCATCCCTGGCACTATTACTCTGAAGGAGATGCAGCGCCACCAATTGCAGTGGAAGACATCGGGCCGGACCTCGACGTCGGCCGTCACATCGAGCGAGACCTACCCAAGAATCGGGCCAAGCGTACGGCCCGGATGCGGGCGATGTTGGCAGAGGAGCGTCAGCGCGTCGAAGAAGATCGCCGGCGGTATCAGGACATAGTAGAACGCGGCGCAGAGGCGCTGTCCCGCTACGACCGGGAGATTGCGCATACCAGCGACGAAATGGCGCGGGCCACGGCCCTTTCGCTCAAGTACAACCACCTGCGGTGGGGACAGGGCCGCTTGGCTTGGCTGGAATCCCAACTGGGCATCCGCGCCGAAGTTAGTCTTTGAGTAGCGATCGCGAGCGTGATAGAAATGACGCGTGACGAGATACTCCACGACCGAACGACAACGACCCATACGACGGCGGCATTCCGTGAGGCGATCTCGTCGCTTTGCGCGAGGAAGGAGGCGGCGACTTAACGAGATCTCTGCGGTCTATCGAAACCGAGAAACTTTGCTCTCGAAAGGCGAAGCCGCCTTCTTCGGGCCTTTGACCCATGCCGTGGCCGGCCGATTTCTGATCATGTGCAAGGTGCGGTTGGCCGACATCATCACCTGTTCCCACTCCGCCTGGCGTCGGGGAATGGGGTCTGCCATTTCCCAGAAGCATCTCGACTTTGTCCTATGTGACCTTCGCTCAACCAGATTCGTGCTGGCCATCGAACTGGATGACCACTCGCACGATCGGCCCGACCGGCGACGGCGCGATGCGTTTGTGGATCAGGTGATGGCCGGCGCCGGTGTCCGGCTCATCCGCTTTCAGGCGCGGGCGCAGTATTGCGTGCCGACTTTGACCAAA
>CAYXEY010000009.1:0-26402 GCA_964464105.1 uncultured Planctomycetaceae bacterium | reverse complement strand
GGGCCTCAATCACGCGGTCATATCGACTGCCGGCTACTTCATTCAGCCGGGCCTCCAGCCGGGCCAGGGCGAGAAACCACTGGGCATGGGCCTCGGTCGATTTGACCTTCACGCCGGCGCTCTTGAACCACGGGTCGCTGGTGAGCGCGGGCGCCTTGCCGGCATGGACCGCCGCGATCTTCTCGAACGAACCCGCGCCGAAACAGATCACGTAGTCGTCGCCGATCGGACCCCACTCCCAGATCGCCCAGCCGATGAGCCTCTCGTCCCTGAGCCGCTGATAGGGCAGGCCATGCGCCGTCTCTTTGGTCAGCGTGCCCACGTCCTTGTTGGTGTAGCGGCCGATCAGATGGTTGAGATGCTCGGTGATATCGGCGCGGTCAGGCCCGGTGCGAAAGATGGCCGCGCACTGCAGGCTGTTGAGCCGCAGGCTCTCCTCTGCCGGCTCATTGCCCGAGGCCGGACGCTTCACCACTTTGCTTGAGATATCCATCAAGACCGCGGCGTGCTCGTACCGGCCGAAGAGCGGCAGCCGTGCGGCGATATCGGCGAAGACCTGCCCCTCGTCCGGGATGAGGCCGCTGACGTTGAGCAACGCGAGGATGTGAGAAAGCTGCGATCCTTCGCGGCGAGTCAAATCGGTCGGGCCGCTGGTCGGCGCGGTCGTGGCGACTGGCTCCGTGTAAGGTTTGGAGAAATAAGCCACCATGCAATCGGCGGGAATGAGTGCGGAAATGGGTCGCGGCGGCTCGGCGCCGGCACGATTAACCATGCCAACGGCGCAACACGCCGCCAAAATGATGCGGGTCGAAAATCGACACGGTAGTCGCAATTGATGAGCCGACATGGCCCCTACGATACCACGAGGGCCGCCAGTTCGCAGGCCGCGGAATTGAATAGCCATGCGTGCACAACGGTGAAAAACCCGTGGTCTCACACGCCTGGGCTGGTCTAAATTGAGTGGGGTCAGCCCCAAAAGCTTTTTCGAGTCGGCGCGGGCGTGGGGGCTGCCGCGGCCTGCTTGAGCCGAACCACTTCAATCTTGTGGTTTGCCTGGGCTTCGGAAATCAGACGCTCCACGCGGGTCATGTCCCGAAGCTGTTCGGGGGTCATGTGTTTGGCGAGTTCATGGTGCAACCGCTTGACCATGTCCAGCGCAATTGTGAGCGGCATCGGGGCTGAATGCATCATGGTTGATCAATGTCTCCGGGCTTGGCGACCGTCAACAAATGCACGGTCGCGGCGGCATTGCACCGCACGAATTAGTTGTCCGTTTCCCGTCGGCGTTCCATCCTGGGCAGGTCGAGGGTGCGGCATCCCAGCCGCGGTTGACCCGATTCCTGGGGCGTTGGGTCGCCGGCGCAATCAGCCTGATCCCGCCGCGACTCCCCATTACTGTAGCTAACCCGACTTTACGGGTCAAACAGTTGCGGCAGAAAACTGACTCACGCTGGGGCGACCCTTCGTCTCCACCCGGTTGAGCAGACCCAGCGTCGCCGAAACCGTTAGGATTGCGACAATTACTGACGTCTCGCAAGGGTCCGTTTTTCATGAATGCCCCACTGGAGAACTCACCGGCACCGCGCTCGGCCCGCGATCGACTGCTGCTCTTCATCGGGTCGCTCGCCTACGTCGGCTTCGTACCGATTGCCTCGGGGACCGTCGCCGTGGCGGTCGTCGGCATTCCCCTCTACCTGCTGCTGGTGAAGCTGCTCAACCTGAGCACCACCGGCTATGTCGCCGTTTGTATTGGCTTGACCCTGTTCTCCATCTGGATCGCCGGACACGCCGATCGAATCCTCAACGAGAAGGACAGCTCGCGAAGCGTGATTGACGAGATACCAGGCTTTTTGATCGCCCTGATCGCCCTGCCGGTAAGCTGGAAGATCGTGACGCTTGCCTTTTTTCTGGAGCGGGCCATCGACATCGCCAAGGTGCCGCCGGCGAACTGGATCGAGCGGCGCTGGCCGGGCGGCTGGGGCGTGGTGATGGACGATGTCGTGGCAGGGCTTTACACGCTGGGCATCTTGCACGCCGCGTACTGGCTGTTCCCGACGTGGCTGGTGTAGTGAATATCTGGGGCCCTGATCAACGTGTCGGGTGGCATAGTCGCGGCTGTTGGCAACCATGCCGGAGTGTGCGTGGCCTCGAATGCCGCCAGATATTCACGCTCGACTCTCATCGCCACGTTCTGATATCGATGCTGCTCGGCCCATGCACGAACTAATTGCTCATTTAATCGAACGCCGCCATTGAAGTACCGCGCGAGCGCGTTTGCGATGTCACCAGGCTGCGCCGAATCCGCGAAGTATCCGCTGACACCCTCCTGCACCGCATCCGGCACGCCCCCTGTTCGAACCGCAAGCACCGGCACACCCGACGCGTTGGCCTCCAGATAAGCGATGCCGAAACCCTCGACGTCCGTCTCACCTTCCGCGGGTGTCAGCACGAACAGATCCGCCGCGCGATAGGCTCCAAACAGGCGCTCGTCTCCAACCGCTCCATGAAAGTGAACGCGATCAGCGAGTCCCACCGAATCTGCGAGCCGGCGATGATCTTCGAGGGCATCGCCGCCGCCTATGACGTCATACTGAAATTCGAACTCATCCTTCAGCATTGCGAGGGCATGCATCACTCCTGCGACGTTTTTCCGCGGACGGGCGCGGCTCAGGCTGCAAACGGTCAGCAGTCGCTTCGGCCCGGGCGCTCGAACCGGACGCGATTGAAAAAACGCATCCGACACGCCGCACGGAATCACCCTCGCCTCCCGGCACTCCGGGTAATGGTCAATCAGCAGCCGCGCGGTATTTGCACTGTTCGGCAGAAACGCCGCGACTCGTTCAAATCCCGCACGGCACATCCGCCGCTGCCAGGCCGGTCTGGCCATGCGCGGGGCGAAGCGATGGAGCATCGGCGTGTGCGCAAATCGATAATAGACTTTGGGCGAAAAAAGGTCGTTTCCATGCACGGTCACAACCATCGGTGCCCTAAGTTGGTCGGCCAGACCGCCGAAGCCGTGCTCCCAGCCATGCCAGAGATCGATGCCCGCTTCATGAGAGCGAACCAGTTGGATGTCGTGCGACAAGTCTCCGATCAATCCGCGAGTCACGCGCATTCCGGGCTCATCGGCCGCGCCGCGACCTGCAAAGACAACGATTTCGTGTCCGCGGCGCGATAATGCGACGGCTGTCTCAAAGCAGAAGCGGGCCATGCCGCCCGACATCGGCGGCCAGTCGAGCGTCAGAAAGCCGATTCGCAGCGGGCCTGGCGTCTTCATCCGAGAATCGCCTCGACTGTCGCGGCTTCGATTGCACGCGCATCAAACGCTGCTCGCGCCTTCGACCGCCCCGCCTCACCCACGCGCCGGGCCTCGTCAGGATGATCGAGCAATCGCGAAATCGCCGCGGCACATTCACTGGCCTCGCCCGACGCGAACACCAGTCCGCCGACATCGGCCACAACGCAGGGAATGCCACGGGCCATGGCCTCGACCACGCTGTTGGACATGGCCTCGCGCCGCGACGGCTGCACCAGAACATCGACATTTGAATACATCGCATCGCGATCCGCAGCATAGCCCGCGAATTGAACGCGCGTCGCCAGCCCCATCGAACCGGCCCGGTCGCGCAACACGGGAATCAGCGGACCGTCGCCATAATAGGTGAGCGTAGCCGCCGGGTGACGCCGGGCGATCCGGCCGAAAGCGTCGAGCAGCACGTCCGCGCCTTTTGCTTCGGTGACGCGTCCCACGCTGGCCACGGACGTGCCGCGGCGCTGCAACGGCTGTGCGGTGAAGTACTCGCCGTTGGGGATGATCCGCTCGCGGCGGCGATCGTGTTGATAATGAAGATGATGCAAATCGGCGCAGGCGGCACTATTGAAAATCAGTGCGTCGCAGCAACCCTGCGCGATGCGCCGCCGCCAGATGAGTCGCCGACGCCACAATTCGGGCGTGGAAATCAAGCCCAGCCAGCGCTTGCCGCTCGAATCAGGCGGCGCAATCGGCTCCTGCCGAATTGACGACACCACTCGCAGACCGAGCAGCCGTCCGGCGACGAGCGAAGCTGCGAAACTGCCGCCGCCATTCTGTTGAATGGCGATAAGTGTAGTGATATTCCGCGCCCGCAGCCAGCGCAAGCGCTCGCGTATGACGCCGGGCTTCAACCGGGCATCCCCCGAAAGCGATTCATTCAGCCAGTCGGTTCGCTCGATCGTGAAACGCTTGGCGTTCGATTCATTCGCGACATTCTGATAAATGTCATCCCCGCTGTAGGCCGCATGAACGCGTGCCCCCGAATCGAGCAGACTCGACACCACGCAGCGGGCGTATTTCTCCGCCCCACCCAATTGCAGAAAACCGCCGGACCGGGCGTAATGCACCGACAGCACGGCCACCCGGCTCATCGCCGCGCTCGCATGCCTCGTTGGATTCGTTGGATTCGTCGAATCGGGGATATTCGCCACGGCCGCCTCGTCATGGGCGGTGATCCGCCCACGAGTTTATCGGCCAGCCGCCGCAGGGACTGGAAACGGCCAGGGCTCCAACAGGTCTTCCTCGTCGACCGGCCAGCCGTTCTGATCCCCCAGCAGCGTATCCACGACGAGCAATTGCCGTTTGACCGGGCCGGCGGGAACAAGGCAGTAACCCACGATGCGTTCCGCCGCGACGGTGTTGCCGAAGACGCCGGCCGCGTCGCGCGACTCATTGAGCAGGGTCAGATAGGCCTGAATCGCTTCCGGCTTGAGGAAGAGCAGGTCGTGGGCCTTGCCATCCTTTTTGAACCGAAAGGCCGCGCAGGATTCGCGCCGCCAGTCGAGGACGTTATTGAGCGTCTCATCCTTGTCGGAGGCCGCCCACGCCGCCGGCGCCGGTCGGAATGCCACGCCGGCCGTTGGAGCGGCGGTCCCGATTGTGAACCAGCCATCCCGTCCGTCGACCTTTCCATTCAGCGTCAGATCCGCGACGCCCGTCAATTTCCGAAGTCCGGCGGCGTCCAGCACGGGAAGCTGATTGGAGTAATCAAGGTAGACTGCTGCCCAGTTGTAATGCGGCCCCACCTCCGGCGGCACGGCCGCTCCAACTACGCCCTCGGATGGACGCTGTGCCGCAAAGGCAATACCCGTGAGGCGCCGCCCATGCGGATCAGTCAGACACAGGGAGAATCCCCAGCGGCCCGGTCCCTCGGGCGACTCAATGGACAATTCAATCTGGTTCCAGCCGGTCTTGAGCGGAGCTTCGGCAACCACGGTGGCCACATCGCCCGAATGCGCCGGCGATTCCGTGGCGAGATGACGTCCTTCACGGACCACGCGGCCATTCACCTTCGCCGCCACATCGCGGGCCTGTCCAATCGCCAGCATGACGTCCTGATCGCGAGGCGAGAAGGCCCAACACTCCGCGGTCGCCTGGGCCTTTCCATTCCGTGAAAGCAAACGCGACAAGTCGACAAATGGCGTCGGCGACTCCACGACCGACGCCGGCTTGCCTTCCCCGCGTACCGACCAGAATCGCACATGATCCTCAGGGCGGGAGAGCACGGACATGCGCAGCTGGCGGATCATCGTGGGCGTGAGGTAATAGCGCAGGGCCGACCGGCAGGCGTAGCCGATGTTGGGTACGGGTTGATGACCGGCGCCAAACAGTGCGTCGCCCGTGGGCAGACCCGGGCCGGCCTCGTTTCGGGCGGCTGCGTTGGCCAATTGGTCGTAGAGGACGTGCGTCAAGGTATGAACATCCGCGTCTTCGAACACGTCTGACAAACCGACGCCCTTGGGACCGAAGTCAGCGCTCACGGTCACCGGCTTGCGTCCCTCTTCACCGGGGATGCGCGGACGAATGCTGATCACGCCGTCAAACCAGTTTCTGTCCTCAATGATGTCGGAGGACGGGCCGGCTGCTCCGGCGTAATTGACATAGGGGTATTGCGATTCGTGATCGATTTCGAAGGTGGTCGGCACGATCGAGAGCCGGCCCTCGGTTGCGCCCTGAATCATGCGACACGCGAGGATGAGCAGGTTCTTGACCTGGGTGATTTCACCAGATTTGAGGGATCGCACGGCTTTGCCCGGCGCTCCTCCCTGATTGTCCGTGTACTCACGGTTTCGCAGAATCACAATCAGCACGTTCCACTCGGTGCTCTCGAAAAGCGATGTATCCTCGCCGGCCGCGCGCATCTGGCGGTAGCGCGTGACAGCCCCGTTGATGGCACGCATCAGGTAATCCTGCACGTCGAGAAACGGCGCGCCGACGAGCTCAGTCATCTCTGCAGCGTTTACCTGGCTGCCGATGTCGTCCGGCAGCAAAATGCGACATTCGTCGAATTCAAGTTTTCCGACGCCGTGAAACCCGCATTGCTGGGCAAATAAGCCCCAGCGGACATGTTCAAAGAAATTCCCGCTGATCTTGAAGGGCCGTGTCTGGTACTTCAGCAACCGACGCCCGCGACGGGCGGACCGCGCAATGGTCTCATTCTTGCTCGCAGCCAGACCCTGGTAGGCTGCGAGGGCCGCTGGATAATCTCCGGCCACTTCCTTTGAAAGCGCTTCGAAGTACTTCTTCGTGTCGGGATCCTGGCAAGCCGCCGGCAGGTCGGCCAGCGGGCCGCTGAAATCGGGATGCAGTTGGCCCAACTCCGGGAGGCTCGAGACCCGAATCTCCATCGAGTCCGGTTCGCCGTCGAGGGTGATCGAGAGTCCAATCTTGCCCTCGGCAAACTGTGCGTTGTTTTCTTTCAGCAGCTTCGGATGAAGCACATAGCCGGTCATCCTGTCGCCAAGCGTCCACTTAAGCAGATCTTTCCCGCCGATGTTGATGGTCACGTCGCACGGCGCGCGGCCGGGATCGACCGGATTGACAATTTGAGCGGCATTTTGCGGTGGCGGCGCCGTGCGCTTGGGTCGAATACCCCAGAACATGATGCCCTGATCGAGTGGCCCATGAGCGTCAACGGGCAAACGATAGGTGACTTGCTGAGTTCCCTTGTTCAGTCGGGCTGAGCCCAACGGCATGGGCGTGGAATCGGCCCGGGGCGCGGCCGACGCCAGTGTTGTTGTGAGCACCCAGGCCGCAATTGACATGAAAATCAATGCGGGCGATCGTGAGAACACGCCGGGTTGAGAAATTGTCAGACAAGAGATTCGCATATCCGGCCCTTGCACGTGGAAAATCCCTGCACAAACTGGACATTCTATTGGAACGGTCGATTGGCCGCGAACCGGTCGAACGAATCTCCTTTGTAACACGTCGGGTAATGAAGGCGGGATAATCAGTAAACGTGCAATAACTCGAATCAGCCCTGCGGCTTGGAATACTCGGCCGCCAGCCAGACGCGGACAAGCTCGGCCAGCGAATCGATTCCCGTCTTTTCCATGATGTGCGCACGGTGGGTCTGCACGGTCTTGTATGACAGGCCGAACTCCGCGGCGATCTCCTTCACGCCCTTGCCGAGCACCAATCGGTCGAGCACCGATTTCTCTCTCGCAGTGAGCGGCGCCAATTTCGTTCGGGCTTGATCGCGGATCTGCTCGGCGGCCCTGCCGGTCGAATCCAGCTCCAGGGCACGGCGAACGCTCGCAAGCAACGGCTCGGCCCTGAAGGGCTTTTCAATGAAGTCGATGGCCCCATGCTTCATGCAGGCCACGGCCATGGGCACGTCGCCGAAGCCGGTGATGATGATGATGGGCAATGCCCGTCCGCGGGCGCGCAGTTTAGCCTGCAACTCCATGCCGCTCATGCCGGGCATGCGCATGTCGAGCACGAGGCAGCCTGGTCGTGCCGGGTCGAATTTCGCGAGGAACTCCTCCGCCGAGGTGAAAGTCTCGGCCGGCAGGTGCATTGAGACCAGGATGCGCTGAAGTGAGTCGCGCATTCCCGGATCGTCGTCAACAATAAAAACCGTCGGCTTAGACATCGCCGTTTCCGATGTCAGTTGACGCAGGCAGCGTCATTCGCACCACCGCGCCGCGCTTCGTATCGCGGTCGACCGTGAGACGTCCCTTGTGTGATTCGACTATCGAGCGGCTGATGGCCAGTCCCATGCCCAGACCGCCGGGCTTGGAAGTGAAGAACGGCTGGAACAACTTGTCCAGCGTGGACTTCGAGAATCCACGTCCGGAGTCGCAAACGGCCGCCTCGACACCCCCCATTGGACCCATTCGCGTGGCAATTGTCAATTCTCGCTCGGCCTCCGGGACTTCTTCCACCGCGTCCAACGCATTTCTGATCAGGTTGACCAATACCTGCTCAATCAGGATGCGATCGCCGGAAACAGTAGGAATTTCATCATCGAGTTGCAAGTTCACTTTGGCGTGCGCCCGCCGGGTCTCGAAGGCTACGAGACTGGCTGCTTCGCGTATCGACTGGTTCAGGTCCACCGCGTCCGACCGCGGGTCGCGCTTCTGCACGAACTCACGCATGCGGCGGATGATGTCCGCGGCCCGTTCGGTCTGGTTGATGACCTGCTCTATACCCGAGCGGATTTCCCTGAGGTTCGGGCCGGGCTCATTCAGTTCCGACAGGCAGGATCCGGCATAGTTCATGGCTGCCGCGAGCGGCTGATTTAACTCGTGGGCCAGTCCGCCGGCCATTTCAATCACCGTGCTCCGACGCTGCACATGGGCCAGTTCGTCCTGGCGCTGGCGGAGTTCCTCCTGCGCCAGGATTCGCTCGTTCATCTCCTTCTGCAGCAGGGTATTGGCCTGGCGAAGCTCGGCGGTACGCGCCTCAACCCGGGTCTCCAGACGATCGTTGGCCCGCTGCAACTGCTCGGCTGCGATCTTGCGATCAGTGATGTCGGTGGTCAGGCCGCAGATGCGGGTGATGACGCCGTGGACATCGACCATGGGGTAGGCCCACACGGTGACCCAGCGCATCCCGCCGTCGGGCCTATTTACACGAAAGTCTACCTTCTCGCCTTGAAGCGTCTGGTCGTGGGAAACCCGGGTGAGCGTGCTGCTGAGCAATTCGACGTCGTCGGGGTGCACCAGCGCCCACCACGATTCCGGATTGTTCAGCAGATTTTCGCAGCTCTGGCCCCAGATTCGCTCATAGGCCGGACTGATGTAAAGCACGGAACCCGACCCGGCCTCGATCATCCAGAACACGTTGTCCATGCGGGTCACGAGCTGCTCGAACAACTCTTCATTGGCGCGCAGGGCCTCGGCGGTACGGCGGCGGTCCGTGATGTCGCGAAAGGCGATGATGTGGATTCCCGCGGCCACTCTGCGGGCGGAGTATTCGGTGTGGCAGACTTGTTCGCCGCGAAGAAAAGCAAAATCGCCGCTCTCGTCGGCGCCCGCCGCCAGATAGCGTTCGAAGAACCGGGCGGCGGTGATCATTTTCGCAGGTGTCTGAATGCTCGAAATGTGGGCGCCCTGCAACTGGTTCTCGGCAACCCCGAATAGAGTACCGGCGGCGTGGTTGACGCGGAGGATGATCCCGGCGTCATCGAGCACCCAAAGCGCGTCGCGCGACAGCTCAAAAAGAGGATTCTGACTGTACCCGTCCAGCGGTGCCGCCGTTGCTCGAGTTGCTTCGCCGGTCAGGCGCTCAAGCAGGCTGAGACGAGCGCGGCAACGCTCAAGCTCCTGGGTTAGTTTGGATACATCGGTATTCGACTTTGCCACGGCGGCATTATGCCATGTGCACGTCTCGCTTGTTGAAGTGGCGATGGACGAATTCTTACGGCTCCCGAAATGGAAACCTGACAGGGAACCCGCCGCCGGGGCGTCATTAGGGATGAAGGGAGTTGGGAACAGCCCAAGAAAGGTCCATCAAAAAAAATTGCCCCGGTGATAAACCGGGGCATAAGGAAAGGGATACATCCACTCCACCCGAATGTATCGCCAGGCCATCCTGCGTCCACAGGACGGCGTCCCACTCCCAAGCCATATGATTAACCGACCCAAACCGGCGTTGTCAAGCCGGGCCAGCCGTTTTTTGGCCTGAATCGGACATAATCCGACGCCTCTACCTGCCCTGATATCGCGAGCTTTCAACCAGAATGCAAATCTCGAAAGCAGGCCAAACCCACTCTTTCTCGCTTGCGCTTATCGATAACCACGATTAGAATCCGGCATCATGCGTCTGCACGCGGATGCACCAGAAACTTCCACGCAACCGGCCAAGCGATCCCAGCCGGTTCGTTCTGATTCGAGCGGCTTCTCACCCGTGATTCACCCCGACTTTATGCGCGACGCCGAGGAAACCAACGCCCGGCTGCGCCGTATGTTTGATGACATCCAGGGCTCGCCGGCGTCACTGTTGGAGGCCATGCGCTACAGCGTCGAAGGCGGCGGCAAGCGATTGCGGCCCGTGCTGGTCATGTGGAGTTGCGACGCGGTTCAGGGCGACCGCGCGTCAGCCTGGCCGGCGGCATTGGCCATCGAGCTGGTGCATTCGTTCAGCCTGGTTCACGACGACCTGCCCGCGATCGATAACGACGAACTGCGCCGCGGCCGTCCGACCACGCATGCACGCTACGGCGAAGCCCTGGCGATTCTGACCGGCGACGCGCTGCTGGCGCACGCATTCACACTGCTGTCGCCGTCCTCCATGAGGCCAGACCTATCCCGCGCGCTGGTCGCGGAACTGTCCGATGCGACTGGGCCGATTGGATTGATTGGCGGCGAAGTGGACGACATCGAGGGCGAGCGAACGGCGCCCCATGCCGACCTCGTGCAGCGAATCCACGCAGCCAAGACCGCCAGACTGATTCAAGCGGCCTGCCGCATGGGCGCCATCGCGGGCGGCGCATCTGGCGAAAAGGTGAGCGCCCTATCTGAATTTGGCCGCCAGATCGGCCTCGCGTTCCAGGCGACCGACGATTTACTGGACGTTCAGGGGAGCGGCGCAGAACTTGGAAAACGGGCTGGCAAAGACGCCGCCGCCGGCAAACAAACTTACCCGCGGGCCGTAGGATTGGAGGCGGCGGTGCGGATCGTGCAGGATACGATTGCACTGGCGATTGACGCCTTGGCGCCGCTTGGGCCCGACGGTGACCGACTTGCGCAGCTTGCGCAATGGGTCGTCAAGCGCACGGCCTGACTGCAAGGATGATGCCGCATGGCTTGGTGACGAGCGTCTCGTCCCACCCGCGTGGCTGGAAGACACAATGAACAAGCTATTGCCCCGTATTGAATCACCCGCCGATTTGCGCAGCCTTTCGATCCCTCAACTGGAGCAACTGGCCCAGGAAATCCGTGAGCGGATCACCCAGGTCGTCGGCAACAACGGCGGACATCTCGCCAGCAACCTCGGCATGGTCGAGCTGACCATCGCCCTGCATTATGTCTTCGACTTTCGACACGATCGCCTGCTGTGGGACGTGGGCCATCAGGCCTATGTGCACAAACTGCTCACCGGCCGCAACGCGCGATTCGACACGCTGCGCAAGGCCGGCGGCATCAGCGGTTTTCCCAATCCCGATGAGAGCGAATACGACCTCTTTCACGTCGGACACGCCGGCACGGCGATCGCGACGGCTGTCGGCATGGCCCGCGGCGGACAGATGCTCGCGGATCATCGCGCGGTCGTGGCCCTGGTCGGCGATGCGAGCATCTTCAACGGCGTGGCCTTCGAAGGGTTGAACCAGGCCGGCGTGCTGAAGCGGCAACTGCTCGTGGTGCTCAATGACAATTCGATGGGCATCGCCCCCACGCAAGGTGGCATGGCCGAGCATCTCGCCAAGTTCCGCGTGAGTCCGGTGTACGAAGAAATCAAGAAGCGCGTCAAGAAGTATCTGCCGCAGGTGCCGGTCATCGGCAAGGCCGCCTTCGGCGCGCTCGATCATCTCAAGGAAGGATTCAAGGCGACCGTCTCGCCCCACCAGATCTTCGAGCAACTCGGCTTTATCTATGTCGGTCCCACCGATGGTCACGATCTCGAACATCTAATAGAACTGTTCAAGGTGCTCAAGGATGTGAACCATCCGGTGCTGCTGCATGCCCATACCCAAAAGGGCCGCGGCGTGGACTGGGCATTGGCCGAGCCGACCAAGTTCCACAGCCCCAAGCCCTTCAAGGTCGAAGGTTGCCGCGTCGAGGTCCAGAGCGGCGGACGCAGCTTCACATCCGCATTTGCCGACGCCGCCATCGCCCTCGCACAAAGCGACAACCGTGTGTTTGCCATGACCGCGGCCATGCCCGACGGCACCGGCCTCAGCAAATTTGAAAAAGTGCTGCCCGAGCGGTATCTCGACGGCGGCATCGCCGAGAGCGCCACCGTGGACATCGCCGCCGGCATGTGCAAGGCCGGCATCCGTCCGGTCGTGGCCATTTACTCGACCTTCCTCCAGCGGGCGTTCGATCAGATTTTCCAGGAAGTCGCATTGCAAAAGCTTCCGGTCACCTTCTGCCTCGATCGCGCCGGCGTGGTCGGCGGCGACGGCGCGGTGCACCATGGCTTCCTCGATATCGCCTATCTGCGCGGCATGCCGGGCATGGTGCTGATGGCGCCGATGGACGAGGCCGAAATTGGCGCATGCCTGCGCCTGGCCATGAAGCTCGATGTGCCCAGCGCCCTGCGCTATCCGCGCGACAACGTACCCGAGCCGATGTTCGCGCCGGGCAAGCTGCCGGAGTATGAACTCGGCCGATCGCTATTGCTGCGCGACGGTGATGATGCGACCGTGCTGGCCTATGGCGCAATGTGCGCCCATGCGCTTGCCGCCGCTGAGACGCTTGCAGGTGATGGTATTTCACTTCGCGTCGTCAATGCACGATTCGCCAAACCGATCGATCGCGACATGGTGTCCGACGCGCTCACCCGCGGCGGGCCGGTCATCACGGTCGAAGACCACAGCCTCGCCGGTGGATTCGGTTCAGCCGTGCTCGAGGCCGCCCAGGAGCTGGGGCTTCAAACTTCACACGTCGTGCGACTCGGCCTGCCGGTCGATCGATTCATCGCCCACGGCTCTCGTGCCCTGCAGTTGGCCGAATGTGGGATCGATGCTGCGTCAATCGCGAAGGCCGTTCGCAATGCCCTGGGCAGTCACGTCGAAGCCGGCGTGCACACCTGATGGCTTGAACGCGGAAGTCCGAACGGGGAACCCGGAACGGTGAACACGAAGATCTGTGTTCCGCTTTCCGGCGTCCGCGTTCGGCGTTTCCCCAAAAAAGTAGGCCTGGTTGCTCGCGGGGAGCGAGAAACCAGGCCAGAGGGTGGAGTGGGTTTATTCGCGCACGATTCGCTATTTCTACAACCGTGCGATTGCGATCTACTTTGTTGATTCCCTTCCGGCGGTGTCGCGCCGGCTTGTCCTCACGTCGCGATCTAATTCGCGCTCAAGAACGCGGGAGGACTCACCAATAATACGCTTTCCTTCTGCAAAAGTTCCAGTTGAATCAGAAAATTCTTGATCGCCTGGGCCTTCACCGGATCAACCGCCGAGGCCGCTTCGACCGCGGCGGCAATCGTCGGCATCGAGCCAAATCGACTGCCCAGTCCCATGCTCTTGACGCTGACCGACACCACGTCGTCCTTATCCTCCGAGCCACCAAATACTTCGGAGAGAATGTCGCCGAGCGTCTTCGGGCGCGGGAAGACCTTCAACTCATACTTACTACCTAATTGTGCCTGATCGGCCGTATATTTAATGGCGTCGGAAAATCCGCCCAACTGATCGATCAGTCCGATGTCGAGGGCCTGTTTGCCGGTATAAACCCGACCCCCGGCCAACGGCTCAAGCTCGCCCTTGATCCGCTTGCCGCGGCCTTCCACAACGCGATCCTTGAACTCGCCATACACGCGATCCATCATGCCCTTGATGATCGCCCGCTCCTCGTCGGTGAACTTGCGATTGGTGTTCATGACATCCGCGTGCTTACCGCGCTTGTACTCATGGCCGGTCACGCCGACCCAATCCCACAGGCCCTTGGTGACCAGCTTGCCGCCGACGACACCGATCGAACCCGTAATCGAGCCGGGCTGGCAGAAGATCGTGTCGGCCAGGGTGGCGACGTAATAACCGCCGCTGCCCGCCACGTTGCCCATCGACACGATGAACGGACGGCCGGAGTTCTTGAAGCGCTTGGTCGCTTCGCAGATCACTTCGCTGGCAATCGCCGAACCGCCGGGCGAATCGACGCGCAGCAGCAGCGCCTTGACCGATTCGTCTTTGGCCGCTGCGTCAATTGCCTTGCGGACCGTTTCGGACCGGGCGCCGTCGCTGCCGCCGAAGAAGCCGCCTTCAGACTCGCCGCCGCTGATCGGTCCATCGACATAGACGACTGCGATCGCGGGCTTGCCGGAATCCTCTTCGCCCCTCATCAGCTCCGAGAAGACCTTGAACATGCTGAACGGATTGTCCGGATCAATCTCGGGGCCCTTCTTCTTGCCGTACTTGCGGGTGAACTTCACGTCTTTGCCATACTGCTTCTTCAAGTCAGAGAGAAACTGCTCCTTGTAGGCCAGCTTGTCGACCAGCTTGGCGTCGAGGGCTTCCTGGGCACTGAGAATCGCCTTGTCCATGAGGCCGTGGACTGCTTCTGGCTCGAGCTTCCGGCTCTTGGCGATCAAAGCGATCATTTGTTCGAACATGGAGTCGAGCAGCTTGTTCTGCTGCTCCTTGGCGGGATCACTGGGGCCGGTCAGGTAGAACGGCTCGCCCGCGGACTTGAAATCGCCACAGTGCAGGATGTCGGCCTGAACGCCGATCTTGTCCAGCATGTTCTTGAAGTAGAGGGCTTCGCCATACATGCCGGTTAGTTCTACTTCGCCGCGCGGCATGAGCACCAGCTTGCTGGCGGCCGAGCCGAGCAACAACGTGCGTGGACTGAGTGTTTCGCAGTACACGTAGACATCTTTGTCCGCGGCGCGCAGGGCCTCGAACTGCGTCCGCAATTCCTGAGTCTGTGCAAAGCCCAATGCGGACTCTTCAATCTCGAATATGACCGCCGAGAGGTTTTCATCGGTTCGCGCTTCTTTGAGCGTGTTCAGCAGATCGAACAGATTGGTCGGCGCGGCCGAGCCCATGAAGGCGCTCATCCCGCTCTGATCGGGCTGCTCGGTGAGAGCACCCTTGATCTTGAAAACCGCAATCTTGTCGGCCGCTTGAACCGCTGCCGGCATGACCAGCCCGGCCAGGGCCAGCACGCAAACTGACTTCGTGACAAACTTCGTCCGCATCATCGATAGCCTCCGATTTGGAAAACGAAACATCCAACGTAGAACGACTGCACCGCGAGTTTTAACGAAACCAGTGGAGGGATCTCACGCGTGCATGTGGAAGGCGATTGTTCGTCGGGCCTGAATTGGGAATTCGGCGTAAATCGGTGCAATTGCGGGTCTTAGGGCACACTCGTGTTCGAGCAGCCGGCACAAAGCGAAGGACCGGCAATCTAATTCGCCGGGTCAATGGACTGGCCCCACTTCGCTTCGACGCGAAATTTTCCCGCTGCGGCGGGTCGCTTCGTGTCTTCGCGGCTTTTTGCTAGCTTTCTCGCACATGCGGCCGCTCTTCGACACGGCCGACCGGCGGGGGCATTCCGCCGCCAAAGCCCTTGATGGAGACATTGTCCTCCGGTTTTTCCTTGGCGTGAACCGCGAAGATCTCCACCCGGGCGATGTCTTCGAACGGGGCCGACACGATGAAACAGCCGACGCGGTAGGCCTCGTCGGCGGGCATGCACTCGAAGGTGATGGTGGTGGACGTCTCGCGGGTCACCAGCTCCTTGATCTCATAGGAGAAGCCGTCGCGCAGGTAGACCACGGTGCGCACTTCCAGCCCGTCGACGAACTCGCGAAACGCCTTGGAGTCCGGCTTCATGCCGGGATGGCGATTGGCGGCGCAGCGCCGTTTCGCCTCGTCGATGTGCTGCTGATATACGCCGCGAAACCACCAGTCGTAGTTGTAGGACATGCTCTGAGCCCCTCCGTCGCTGTACATGATTCAATGCGTATAAAAGCGGCGGTGGACGGTGTCAAATGGAATGCGGATCGAGAAGAGGAGGCCGTGCGAGCGGTCGAAGTCTGGTGCGTCGCGGGCGGATCGGATCCCGCAAGGACGCACCAGGCCCGGCGGACGTGTTATTCCGCCGGGCCCTGGCGTCTGGAGGAAGAAGTGTGAGTGTGATTGCTCGTGCGAGAGTCCGCTTGTGGCACCGGCCAATGGCCGGTGCAGTTCGACTACGGCGCGAGCAGCGCGTTCACCAAGGCTTGGATATCCGCACCATTGACCTGGCCGTCGTGGTTGACGTCGGCGGCGGCAGGCGGCGGGTTGATGGTGAGCGTGGCGGCGGCGCTGGTGTCGGTGCCGCAGGCGTTGGTGACGACGCAGTCGTAGTTGCCGCCTTCGACAAATGTCACGGTATTCAAAACGAGTGTATCAGTCGTCGCGCCGCTGATCGACCCGCCGCAGCCGACCGGTCCGTCGGTCAAGGGCACGTTGTCCTTGCGCCATTGGTAGGTGAGCGGCCCGGTTCCACCGGCCATGACTTGAAATTGCACGCTTCCGCCGAAGGGTGCGGTCGCAGCGTCAGGCGACTGCACGACGTCGGCCGGATCGCACGCTGGCGGCAGCGTGTAGCGCGCGATCCAGGCTTCGGGGTTGCCGCTCGGGTTGGTGCCATTGCCGCAAATGGTGACGATATTGCCGTTTGTCGTTACGCCCGACGCATTCGTTAACACCCAGCCAGCCGGTATCGAGATCCCATTGTCAGATAGCAAATCTGAGACGGGCGCCGCTGGGACAGAATCAATCCATGCAACTGCCCGGGATCCGCTTCCATCAGTACCGCTGCCGACGATAATCGAGCCATTTGCGGAAATGGCGGAGGCTGAACTGCTGGTCGCCCCGCCCGGCAGATCACCCAGTGCCACCATCCCGGTAGCCTGGGTCCAGCGAAAGGCCTCGGTCCCCGCTGCGGAGGTTCCATATCCAACGACAATCGCTCCGTCCGCAGAGACCGCCCATGCTCGGGCATTGGTCGCTCCGCCGGACAAATCACCGAGACTGTCAAAGCCGCCGCTGATGGACCAGCGGATTGCAGTCCACTCTGAGCCAGTGAAGTTCCCGCCTACCGCATGCGAACCGGTCCGCGAAATTGCATATGCGTTCCAATGGCTTCCGCCGGGGGATGCAAGAGGCAAAATGGGCCCGGCACCGATTCGATACCAGGCCGGCTCGCCACCAACTTGTATGTTTCCGTCATCCGACATACCGTTCATGTAAGTAGTTGTGAATGGCGCTGGCACACCCAACCCAATCATCCCATTAGACGAATCCCATGAAAAAGCCTCATGTGGGGGACTATTTGATGAGTTACTCGAGTTTGAGCCGCCGCCCACGATCAGGCCGTTTGCATTCACCGTGCGCGCAAAACTCGCGAACCCGCCTCCGGGCAGGTCTCCCAAACCAACCATCCCCGTTTGAGGTGTCCAGCGAAACGCCTGGGGACCGTCCTGCGATATCGAGCTTCCAACGACTGTTGTGCCGTCTGATGAAAGCGGGCATGCCGCGATTCCACCAGCAGAGCTTTCATAGATACCGCCCGGCAGATCGCCGAGGCCCTGGAAGCAGGGCGGCGTGGTGCAGGGCAGCGGGATAATCAGCGACACATCGTCCGCGAAGTGACCATCGAACTCGGTGACTCCCGAACCGTTGTCATTGAATACGTTCTCGTGAGCATAGATACGCAAAGCCAAATAGGTTGCATTCGTCGGAATCGGAAGTGTCACGGCAACGGTTTCCCATGAAACAACATCGCTGTCGGATAGTAACTCAGTCACTTGTGATGCGATCTGGTTGTCGAGATTGAGTGGGAAGCTCCCCAGGGCACCGGAATATGCGCGAATGTCGATTCCGAAGTTGGAATCCGTTTGAGCATCGCCGGCAATGCGGTTCACCTTCATCTGCGCCTGTGCAGTGGCCAGACCGCTTGCCACGAGAGACGCATACGGCGCCAGATCAATCAACTGGTAGACTTCCGAACCGCTGGCACCGCCGCAACTTGCGCAGGGTTCTGACGCCGGTAACGTATAGTGAAACCGGAGCATGTTTGAACCACTCGCCGGATTGACCCCCAGAGTTGAACCAGTGATGGTTGCCACATCGCCGCCCCATGTGTCACTAACATTGGGGAGGTCAACAACCAGTGAACACGACTCAAACCCGGGACATGTCAGCTCTTCGGCAGAGACTGTAGCCGCTGTCATTACAAGCCCCGTGGACACGACCAAGGCCTTGCGAAGATGATTAGCGGGGCTCATTCGTAGAATCGAGTCCGATGCGCGGGAGAGCCACGGCATGATCCATGCGAAGGCCCGCAATTGCCGGATCCAGGAAGGGTAAGTTCCGATTCGATTCCACAGCGACATGTTCTCTACCTCCATTCGTTCGGCCAGCTCATTCAAAGAGAGGCTCTCAAGAGATGGAGAGGAAAGCCATGCGCATAGCGCCGCAACAACCTGATATTTGAGATTGAAAATTTGAAAGCCGGCTTCGCACCGACCGCGTCCGGCGTCCGATCGTGTCCGGGACTGACTTTGTTCCCGCAGGACCGCGGCCTGATATTGACGCAGGAGCGGAATGAGAGACGCCTGGCCGCTGTCGCAGGTCGATCGTATCCGCTGAAGCCGAGCCGATTGGGGAAGCGCGGTCCACCACCGGTCGGCGGCGTTCACAAACTCGCGCGCCGGGCGATCCCCCGACATGCCGGCCGCCGCCCGGCTGTATTGCTCCAGCGCCTCGTCCATGCGTCCGCGCGATTCGAGGAACCGGGCGTGTTCCAAAATGACCGGACCGGGCGTTTTTGCCGATTGGTAAATCGCTTCGGCCTCGTCATCGCGGCCTTGGCGGGCCAGGATCGCGGCACGAATTCGGTTGTTGGCCCCGCCGCCGGCAGACGTACGCAGTCGCTGGGCCTCCTGCAACCAGCGCTCGGCCCGCTCCACATCGCCGCACTTGACCGCGGCATCGGCGAGATACTCCAGAATGAACCCCACGCCGGGAAACGCCTCGGCGGCCTTCTGCAGGCGCGGATAAGCACGGCCCGGCTGATCGTCGAAGAGGTACAGCACGCCGAGGGCCGCATCGACCAGAGGATCAGGCTCCAGCAGCGGGTCGCGGGTTTGCTCCCAGGCGGACCACTTCTCGATCGCCGTCGGATAGTCGTGGGTGAGGAAGGCGAAGAGACCGTCGTCGCGAAGGGCCGACGCGCTAAGTGAGCCTGGCAACGGTGCCACAGAGGAAACTGATGTGGGCATCGGCCGCCGTGGCCCATGATTGCCTGACGGGCCGTTTGCTGGATTAAGGATTCGCGGCTCGGTGGTCATCTGCTGCGCGCGTGACACCACCTCTCGCTCTCGACGAATCGATTCATCCCGCGAGGCCAGCCGCAAGGCTCGGTCGTAGTGAATCAGCGCCTGCTGGAGAACCTGGCGACGGGCCTCCCAATGCGCGTCCCCGCCGGGGTTGATTCGTCCCCAATACATCGTGGACACGATGTTGTTGGCCTGACCGGGATCGAGCAGTGTGAGCCGGGCCTCGCGCACGTGGCCCGCGACCCAGCCGGGCAGGAAGAACACATAGGCCACGAGCGCCGCGGCGAGACCCAGCGCGACAAGACCGCCGAAAGCCATTCCGAAGGCCGCGGCGCGATTGCGGCGCACCAGTTTGATCGTGCGGGTAACAGGTCCGGCACGACGAGCGTGAATCGGCAGCGACTTGGTGAATCGCTCCAGATCATCGGCCAGGTCGGCGGCCGTCTGATAGCGTCGGGCGGGATCGACCTCCATCGCCTTGGCGACAATCGTCTCCAGATCGCGCGGGACGCGCGGATTCACCTTGCGCAGCGGCGTTGCCGCGCCTGCTTCGATCCGCCGAAGCATCGCAGCTGGGTTGCGCGCCTCGAATGGCAATTGGAGCGCCAGAGCGTGATAGAGCGTGACGCCGAGTGCATAGATGTCGCTGCGGGCGTCGACGCCACCCTCACCCTGCCCTCTCCCGGGGGGAGAGGGTGAGTCGCCGCGCAGCTGTTCCGGCGGTGCATAAGCAACGGTCCCGGCGAAATGACCGGCCTGCGTATGTACCGACGAATCCAATTCACGAGCCAAACCGAAGTCGGCCAATAGCGGCGTGCCGTCGCGGCGCAGCAGGATGTTCGACGGCTTCACATCGCGGTGAAGCAAGCCCGCGGCGTGGACGGCTTCCAAAGCGCGGGCGATGGCGATGCCGATGCGACAAGTCTCTCCAATTACTAACCCCTTCGCGTCTTCGTGCCTCGGTGCCTCCATGCCTTCTCCGGCAATCACTTCCGCCAGCGACGAACCATCCACCCACTCCATCGCATAGGCGTACAGCTCGTCCTGATGCACCACGTCATGCACCGCGACGATGTTAGGATGGCGCAATCGCGCAATGGCGGCGGCCTCGGCCAGAAAGCGCGCTCGCGCCCGCGTAGAAAGCGCAACACCCCCCGGCAGCACCTTCAACGCAACCGGACGCCCGCCGAGCGAATGCTGCCGAGCAAGATAGACCGTCCCCATGCCGCCGCGGCCGAGCGGTTGAAGCAACGTGAAACCTGATATCACCGGCAACGGCTCGGGCCGCCCCACCGCGACCGACTGGGCCAGTTGAACCAGTCGCTCGACTTCCGCGCGCAGGGACTCGTGCCCCGCGATCAACGCATCGACATCGGGAACCAGGCCGTCCTCGACGAGTCGAACGGCGCGCTCGAAGACCACATCGAGGAATGCCTGGCCCGACAGGTCAGGCGGCGTGGAATCATGCGTGTCAGCTTCGTCAATCACACGCCTCTCCGTGGCGGTCTACATCGATGGAGAGGAAATATCGGTGTCGACCGTCGTGGCCGCGCCGTGCGTCCGGGATTCGCTGGCCAGCATGGCGCGGAGCCGGTGTTGGTAGATTTCTGCGCCCTTGCGAAAGCGGTGCCGCACGGCGGACTCGCCGAGGTCCAGGCGCGTGGCAATCTCTTCAAGAGAAAGCTGATCGAACAGCCGCAATCGCACCACGTCGCGCAGCTCGTCGGGCAATTTCGACAGGGCCGCCCGGATGGCCTCGGCCTGCTCGCGAAACATGGCGACGCGGCTCGGCGTGGTCGAGTCGGCCGGCCCCCAGGCGGACTCGCTGTCGCCCGGTTGAGCCGGCGCGATCAGCGGGACCGGCTCGCGGCCGCCGCCCCGCTTGGCCGCGGCATGGCGATCGGCCGCCTCACGAATGCGATTATCGATAATGGTGAGCAGCCACGATCGAAAGCTGCGCAGCCCGCGCCACTCGCAGGCGGCCCGGTCGCGCCAGGCGTGGAGCAGCGCGTCCTGCAGGATGTCCTCGGCGGCCAGGGCCCGACGCAGCGGCGCGCTCATGCGCGTCTCGATGACCACCAGCAGCGACGCCGGGTCGACCGCCTCGATCAGGTCATCCCAATCGCGCGTACCGCCCGTCACAAGCGGATTATTCTCCGACGTCCACATGTCGCTGTGCTGGCCTCTCACGCGGTCAGTTGAACTGATTCCGTATAGCTTACCGGATTCGGAGCCGAATTGACCGAACAGTGGCACGGCATGCGATAAAATCACGAAAATGGATGCCGCGGGATGCACGCAAATCGTGGGAGAGTGCGCCGCTTACGCCGGATTCAACCGCGTCGGCATCGCGGCGGCCGGGCCGCATTCGCATGGCGACTATCTGCGGGAATGGCTTGCAGCCGGACGCGCGGGCACGATGGGCTACATGCACCGGCACGTCGAATCGCGCATAGACGTGCGAGCGTGGATGCCGAATGCGACGCATGTCATCGTGGTAACTCTGAATTATCGACAGCCCGGTGCATCAGGCGAATTGCCTGAAAAACCCAACGCGCCGGCCGAGGTGACCGGTCGCGTAGCGCAGTATGCCCACGGCGAGGACTATCACGTGGTCATGCGCGACAAGCTGGACGCGATGATTGCAGCGATGCGTGGCCGCATCAATCAGCCGTTTTTCGCGCGGGCGTGCGTAGATACGTCGGCCATCACCGAGCGCGAACTGGCCGCGGCCTCCGGCATCGGCTGGATCGGAAAGAATACGCTCGTCTTGAATGAGCATGATGGCTCATTGTTCTTCATCGGCGTCATCCTGACCGATCTGCCGTTGATCCCCGATCCCCCCACAACCGACCATTGTGGCACGTGTACGCGCTGCCTGGACGCCTGCCCCACTGACGCCTTTCCTGCACCTTACGAAATGAACGCCAGCCGCTGCATTTCGTATCTCACCATCGAACATCGCGGCGACATCGACCCGGCCCTCGCCGCGAAGATGGGCGACTGGCTCTTCGGATGCGACATTTGTCAGGATGTGTGTCCGTTCAATCGCAAGGCGCCGATTGCAAGTGAACCGCGACTTCTTGCCGAACGGAGCGCACCGGCCATGGTTAGTCCGGCGCGGGGAACTCTCGACCCGGCAAAGGTCGCCGCATGGTCCGACGAGGAATGCCGCGCATTCACTCGCGGCAAGGCGTTGAGCCGCGCCAAGCCTGACATGTGGCGGCGGAATGCACGCATCTTGCTTGAAAACAGCGGTGCGGTCGGCGTTCGAACCGAAGTCAGTGAACCCTGACCCCGCCTCGGCTACCGTGACGCCGATGCCGCAGACCATCGCCATCCTCGACTTCGGCGCGCAATACGTGCAGCTCATCGCCCGGCGCGTGCGCGAAAACCTGGTGCACTCGCTCATCTTCCCCGCCGGCGTCAGCCCCGACGAATTGCGACGCCATGACGTCATCGGCGTCATCCTTTCCGGCGGACCGGCCAGCACATATGAAGGCACGGCCCCGCAGCCGCATCCCAATCTACTCGACCTCGATGTGCCCATGCTCGGCATCTGCTACGGCATGCAGGCCATCTGCCAGCGACTCGGCTCCTCCGTTCGACCGGCAACCGGCCGCGAGTTCGGACGTACCGCGCTGACATTGCATGCCGCCGATCCGCTGCTCGACCACGTGCCAAGAGCAACGAACGTCTGGATGTCGCACGGCGACAACGTGGAGACCAGGGGCGACGAGTTCGCCGTGCTCGCCGGCACTGACAACTGCCCCAACGCCATCGTGCGGCATCGCTCGCGGCGCATCTGGGGCGTGCAGTTTCACCCCGAAGTGACCCACACGCCCGACGGCTCGCAGATCATCCGCAACTTCCTTTACGAAATCTGCAAGGCCCGCGGCGATTGGGGCCCCGGCCCGATCATCGACAACGCCGTCGCCGCCATTCGCGAAGCCGTCGAGCCGGATGCCCAGGTGCTGTGCGGACTCTCCGGCGGCGTCGATTCGGCTGTTACCGCGGCGCTCATTCACCGCGCCATCGGCGATCGCCTGACTTGCATTTTTGTCGACAACGGTCTGCTTCGCGCCGGCGAGCGCGACCGCGTCGAGGCCATTTTCCGCGGGCACTTTCACATCAATCTCGACGTGGTGGATGCGTCGAAGCGCTTTCTCGATCGACTCGCCGGCGTGACCGATCCGCAGGAAAAACGCATTCGCATCGGACACGAGTTCATCGACGTGTTCAAGGCCGAGGCCCGCAAGTTCCCCAAGGCGCACTATCTCGCCCAAGGCACGCTCTATCCCGACGTCATCGAATCGGGCCACGGCGCGAGCGGCACATCGGCCAACATCAAGCTGCATCACAACGTCGGCGGACTGCCCGCCGAGCTGGGTTTCAAACTCGTCGAGCCGCTCCGCGATCTTTTCAAGGACGAGGCCCGCCGCATCGGCGAGCTGCTCGGCCTGCCGCCCGAAATCGTCTGGCGTCATCCATTCCCAGGGCCGGGCCTTGCCGTGCGGATCATTGGCGAGGTGACACAGGCGCGGTGCGATTTGCTGCGACAGGCCGATCGCATCGTGATCGAGGAAATCTCGGCGACCGGCTGGTATCACAAGATTTCGCAGGCCCTGGCCGTGCTGCTGCCGGTGTCCTCGGTCGGCGTCATGGGCGACGGACGTAGTTATTCCGATCAGCACGTCATCGTGGTCCGCTTTGTCGAATCGACCGACTTCATGACCGCCGACTGGGTGCCGGTCGACCCGGCGGTCCTCGGTCGCATCTCGACGCGGATTACGAATGAAGTCCGCGGCGCCAACCGCGTGGTCTACGACATCACCAGCAAGCCGCCGGCAACCATCGAATGGGAATAGCATCGTGGGGGAAGGCGACTTTACTCCCTCTCCATTGAGGGAGAGGGCTGGGGTGACGGTGATGAACTCGCGCAAACGTCCGAATTGTCGAAGAGTTTCCCCCGTCACGAGCCTGACGCCCGCCGCGCTCTGACCCTATCGGACCTTCACTTGGCGGCGATCACCTGCCTAGAGTCAGTAGAAGCTCATTCCAAAAACGCAGGGGGATTTCGCCATGGCGCTTCGCTCGCTCGGCCGCCGACCGTTCGTTTTCGCATTTTGTATTTTATCAACCGCCGCCGCCGCGTTTGCACAGAACGCCGGCATCGGCGACCCGACCGACGACGCTCAATCGTCCGGCGCCTATGGCCGCAACTGCCCAGAAGCACGCGATGCGACCCTTGTCGTCGATCCCGTGGCCACCACGACCATTCGCCTGCCGGTCACCAACGCCGCAAATGCCGATGTGTCTATTTACGAGTATCCGCTGGGCGGCGACTTCGTCCAGTCCGGTCAGTCGCAACTGGTGTACGTCTTCGTGCCTGACGCCGAGTTCGACGGACAGGCGACGCTGCGCTATCGGGTGACGCCGAAGGACGATTGCGACGGCCCGGCCCAGCTCGGCAAAGTGACACTCGTCGGAAGTCGTCCCGCGGCCCCGCCGGTACCCGGGGGCCTGCCCGATTTTCATCGCCGGGCCTGCGGCATCGGCGCGTCGCATGTTGTCATGCTCGCCTCGGCCGGCGCCATGCTGGTCTTCGCGATTCAGCGCCGCCGGCCGGTGAAATCGAAGTAACGGGACTCGCGCACGCACCCACGCGCTCACGCTTTTGCGCTTCATAACCGGCGACCCGACAGAAAATCGTCTGGCATTCGCGATTCGTGCAACGGCATTCGCCTTTCGCTATTCTGCATTCGCTATTCGCCATTGCCGAAGTTGACACCCGCCCGCCACCCGCTAGACTCTTACGCTCTCGCGCAAGCGAATTTGGCCCCTAGTGTAACGGTAGCACGACAGACTCTGGATCTGTTTGTCAAGGTTCGAATCCTTGGGGGCCAGTTTTTCCACCCTCAAGACCATTCACAACTATCGACATTCGTATACACTACGAAACCCGACGGCGCCCGTAGTCCGGGCGTCGCAACTGCGGCAGCCGCGGTTTCGCCTCCGCTGTGTCCATGCGGGCAGGACCGAGGGGCGTCGCCCATGACGAGGATGGCAATCTCATCGAGGATGGCGACTTTGAATACGTCTGGGATGCCGAGAACCGCTTGACTGGCGTGACGCCGGTCAACCCCGGTTACCGCCAGCGACGCCTCGAGTTTGAGTATGACTACATGAGCCGGCGTATCCGCAAGTTGGTCTTTGGGTGGAACTCAACCACGGAGGACTGGGAAGTCGATCCGGAAGTTGACCTGCGCTTCGTCTATGACGGCTGGAACCTCGTGCAGGAGATTGACGGCCTGGTAACGGCAGGTTCGAGCGTGACCGATGTCGCCCGCGAGTACACGTGGGGGCTGGACCTGTCCGGTCAGAGCGGCAATGTGGCACCGGCCAATGGCCGGTTGTCCGGCATCCATGGCGCCGGCGGCATCGGCGGCCTGCTCGGCACGCACTGGACCCTCAACACCACCAGCACGTCGGATGACACGGCGTATATCTATTTCTACGACGCCAATGGCAACGTCGGACAGATGATCGACGTGGTCAGCGGAACGAACTACGGCACGATCGCGGCGAAGTACGAATACTACCCCTTCGGCGGCCTGCTGGTCGCCGACGGCGTCGCCGCCGAGGCCAACCCCTTCCGCTTCAGCACCAAGTACCGCGACAACGAGACCGGGTGCTATTACTACGGGTATCGGTATCTGCGGACCAAGCATGGGCGGTGGTTGAGCAGGGATCCGATTGAAGAATTGGATTCTCCGAATCTCTATCGCTTTGTCACTAATGATTCAATATGTAGCATTGATCCCATCGGATTGTACGAAGAGGACGTCCACTATTGGTTGACAAAGTTCATGGCTGAAGCAGTTGGATTTGGAAGAAATTGTGGAATCCTAGCTCGTGACGTTGCCAGGGAAACGCAGGCCCCGGATGATCAAGGCGATCCGCGACATCCGTTCAGTTCACCTTTGTCACGTCTTAATTATCATTTTACCGATAAGGCACGTCGCGCTGCGATGTTTATGAAAGCTTCCAACAGTTGTGATGCTAAAGATATCGGCGAGTATTTTCACGCACTAGAGCCTGTTATGAACTATTGGCCAGTAGTCTTGTAAGCATTAAGCAGGCA
>CAYXEY010000008.1:0-27153 GCA_964464105.1 uncultured Planctomycetaceae bacterium | reverse complement strand
GGCACGGCGCCGGCTGCAACGAGGTCCTTCGCCTGCTGCGTCCTGCCGGCCCTGGCAGCGTAGACGTAGGATGTGTTGCCGACGCGGTCGGTCGCGGCGACGTTCGCTCCGGCGCGCAGCAGTCGCTACAGGAGTTCGCCCGCATCGTTGCTTCGCCTTCCGCCAGCCAGTTTGAAGTCATCGTCGTGGGACACACCGACAACCTCCCGATTGGCCCGATCACCGGCAAGAAGCACCCGACCAATTGGAACCTCTCGACCAACCGCGCGGTCGCGGTCGTGCAGACGCTGCATCGCTTTGGTCTCGATTACACGCGCATGGGCGCGATGGGATACGGCGAGCATCATCCGCGCGTGACCAACGCCCGAGGCGGCAGCGAGGAGAATCGCCGCGTGGAGATCTTCCTGGTGGGCGCTCGCGACAGCTCCGGCGGAATGGCCGGGGTGACACCCCGTGCATCGAACAGCGCGCGGACAGCGAATAACAGCAATGACCTGACGCCGATGAACAACTCCCGCACAATGAGCGGAAATATGGAAGATTGAAGTCGGGCTCCCTCTCCCTTGAGAGAGAGGGTAGGGGTGAGGGTGGTTCGGGCGAATCGAGTCATCCAAACCAAAGTGCATCCGCGGACGCACAGTTTCTCATGTTAGATAACCGGCCCGCGACTCGCACCACGCGAATCGCGGGCCGGCCATTTTTCTCGATTTCGGCGCGCCCGCCTATACTCCCGCTCATGAACAACCCAGGCATCACTCAATCAATCGTTCGCCTTCCGCATCTGCTTTCATCGTATGAAATGCGTGAACTGCGTCTGCGGAATCGCGTGGTCATGGCCCCGCTTACGCGCGGTCGAGCCGGTCGGGAGCGCATCCCGAATGACATGATGGTCGAATACTACACCCAGCGGGCGTCGGCGGGTCTGATCGTCGCCGAGGCCACGACCATCTCCGAGCAGGGCTTTGGCTGGGTCGATTCGCCGGGCATCTACAACGACGCCCAAGTGGCCGGATGGTCCAAAATCACCACGGGGTTGCACCAGCGCGGCGCGCCCATATTTTTACAATTGTGGCATTGTGGACGGGCCTCGCACAGCAGCTTTCATGGAGGCAAGCCGGCCGTGTCGGCCTCGGCGATCAAGATCAACGGCGACACGATTCACACGCCGAACGGCAAGCAGCCCTATGAAGCGCCGCGGGCGCTGGAGACTGCTGAAGTCGCGGCCGTGGTGCAGGACTATCGCAATGCCGCGGCGCGGGCCAACGCGGCGGGGTTTGATGGCGTTGAGATTCACTCCGCGAATGGCTACTTGATCGACCAGTTTCTGCAGTCGCGGACCAATCAGCGCAGCGACATTTATGGCGGCAGCATCGAGAAGCGTTTCCGATTTTTGAAGGAGATCGTCGAGGCGATCTGCACCGTCTGGCCGGCCAATCGCGTGGCCGTGCGGCTCTCGCCCAACGGCAAGTTCAACGACATGGGCTCGCCGGACTTCCGCGAGCAGTTCACCTACGCCGCGAAGCAATTAGACGCCTATGGACTTGCCTATCTGCACGTGGTGGACGGCCTGGCCTTCGGCTTTCATGAGCTGGGCCAACCGATGACGCTGTCGGAGTTTCGCGCGGTGTTCAAGGGGCCGCTGATGGGCAACTGCGGCTACACGCAGGAAACAGCCGAAGCGGCCATCGCTGCTGGTCAAGCCGACCTCATCGCCTTCGGACGTCCATTCCTCAGCAACCCCGACCTGGTCGAACGCTTCGCCAACGGCTGGGAGCTGAATCCGCCGGCAGATTTGAAGGACTGGTCGGCGCCGACTGCCAAGGGGTATACGGATTTTCCGTTTTTCGCGGGAGTCTAACCTCGAAGATCGCAGGAGAGACTATCTTCCCCTCAGTAAGGAGGTAGTAAGCTCGCTATTTCACCTATGAAACGCCAGCGGCGGCGGTCGATCGTATTGATCGCCGCCGCCGCTTCGTCCAGCATCAGGAGTCTTGGCCTACAACTATTTTTTTACGGATTCGGCTTCAGCAGCATGATCTTGTACTTGTTGAAGATCACGTTCACGCTGGTTGCATTGCCGGCTTCGTAGTCCGAGCTGGTGTCGCCGACGCAGACGAAGCGTTTCACCAGGGTGCCTTCATCACCGACCGCGATGATGTCAGCCGTGTGGTTGGTGTCCGTGTAAGTCGCCTCGCTGGTGTAGGGGCCGAGCAGGGCGGTGATCACGGCGCCGGGAGGAGCGGTGTACACGACTTTCCATTCTGAGGCGCCCTCGGCGGTCGTCCAATCGTCTTCGGTCTCCTTGGCCTTCATATAGACTCGGGCATACAGGTTGCGGACGCCGCCCGGCACGCCGTCGCCGGCGATCAATCGTGCTTCCAGCTCCACGGCGGGACCGTTGCCGTCATAGTCCTGGTCGCCACGGGTGTGCGGCGGGATGTAGCTGATGCTCGACAGGTTGACAAGCGTCTCCTTCGGCTCCGGCGGCGGGGGCTGGATGACCGCGAGCGTCGAGATCGGCTGTCCGTTCCACTTGAGAATCAACAGGTTGGTGCCCGGGTTGAGTGGCACGCCGTTGCTGCCGAGGTTGAACACCGCCTTGTAGTGCGTCGGCAGGGCGAGCAGGCTGTCGGCCAGCGGCACTTCGACGTTGTTGTTGAGCGCGAAGAGCTTGAGTCCCTGGCCCTGCGGATCCTTCTTGTCGAAGTCGTAGCCGAAAATGGTGACGCTGTTGAGGTTGTTCGACGTGATTCGGTCGATCTCGATCTTGTCGGGCACAAAGTTGATGAATGCCGGCGGCGGCTCGATGAATGGCTGGTTGAGCAGCTTGGCCAGTTGGCGCTCCAGTCCGGTCTTCATGCGCCGGGCGAAGAAGTCGGCTGTGGCGATCAGCTCGGTCTGCGCACCGCCGAGGGCCCGCTGCAGGAGTTCATCGACGTCAGCCTTGATGTCATTCTCTGTCGCAGGCAGGTCGGTGATGACGCCGCGCACGATGTCCTGCCACTGGGCGCTGTTGATGTCGAGATCCTGAATCGCAGTTTGCAACACGCCGACGGCGTTGTTGCCGACATTGACCAGGTCGCCGACGCCGCAGGCGCCGGCCGTCAGGCTGCCGAACAGGCAGGCCAGGGCCAGTGCTACGCCCTTGGCGCGTCGCAGGCTGCGTGCATGTCTCGATGTGTTGGGTTTCGGACTCATGATTGATCTCCTTTTGTTTCGCGAGGGTCGCGTGAGTCGGCCAGAAAGGCTTCCCTCACGGACGGGTAATCATGCGTAAGCAGGCTTTTCGCGGCGTCACGAATTCGGGGTACAATCGGTTTCCGATGTGATTCGACTCGCGCAAGTGATGATCAGCCGTGGAATTGCGATTTTGAGTGAATTGAACGGCCTAAATGTGGGTGCCCAGGGTGTGGGAAATAGCACCCAATTCTGACGTCGGATGAGGGCGGTTCTCGCATTCTTCTCTGGCAATGCGGTGGTAGATTGTTGATCCCGCAGTTTCTTCGATGCAATGAGTCAGTGCGGACGTGACATAGAGCACGTCCTGTGAGATGAGCAACGTGGACGGACAGGAAAATAGTCAGAATAAGAAACCGGGCGACGCGCCGATCGATGTGACCATGTTGTTGTCCAACGCGGCCGGTGGCGAGGCGAAGGCAGCCCGAGAGCTGCTTCCGCTGGTGTATCGCTCGTTGCGCGAACTGGCCGAGCGGCAGATGCGCCGCGAGCGATCGGCCCACACGCTTCAAGCCACCGCGCTGGTCCACGAAGCTTACATGCGACTGGTCGGCGATCGCGACATCGGCTGGGAGAGTCGGGCGCACTTTTACGCGGCCGCCGCCGAGGCCATGCGCCGCATATTGATCGAACATGCTCGCCGGGCGGGCGCGGTCAAGCGCGGCGGTAACCTGAAGCGCGAAATCGCCAGCGTGGCCGACCTCGCCTGCGAAGAAACAATCGCGTACGCAGAGGATGTCGACGCCGCGATCGAAGCCCTGCGCAAGGATGATCCCCGAGCTGCCAGCATTGTGCAGCTTCGCTTTTACGCAGGCCTCTCCATCGATGAGGCCGCGAATGCCCTCGACATGTCGCCCAGCACGGTCGATCGGGAATGGCGTTACGCCCGCGCCTGGTTGCTGCGCTACCTGAGTCAAGGCGAAACACCGGAGAAGACAACGTGAGTGGCATGCGCCGCGAGCGCATCAAGTCTTTGCTCGACCAGGCCTCCAGGCTTCCCACGCACGAACGTCGCGCGTTTGTTGAAGCTGCAGCGCAGGATGATCCCTCCGCTGCCGCCGAGGTGATAGATCTTCTCGCCACACTCGATGACTCGCTTTTCATGAATGCCCCAACCGGCGCGGGTGTCACACAGACCCTCGACACCGGCGTCGCCGCGGCGATGGAAGCGCCCGGCGCGAAGATTGGCCGCTACAAGCTACTTCAGCCGCTGGGGGAGGGCGGCTTCGGCACGGTCTTTATGGCCGAACAGACTGAGCCGGTCATCCGCCGCGTTGCGCTCAAGATCATCAAGGCCGGCATGGACACGCGGCAGGTGATTGCACGGTTTGAGGCCGAGCGGCAGGCCCTCGCGATGATGGATCATCCCAGCATCGCCCGGGTGCTGGATGCCGGCGCCACGCATACCGGTCGCCCCTATTTCGTGATGGAATTGGTACGCGGCGATCCGGTAACGGTCTATTGCGATCGCGAGAAGCTGCCGGTGGAGCAGCGGTTGCGTGTGTTTCAGGCGATCTGCAGCGCGGTTCAGCATGCCCATCAGAAGGGTGTGATTCACCGCGACATCAAGCCATCCAACGTGCTGGTCACCGTGGCCGACGGCAAACCGCTGCCTAAGGTCATCGACTTCGGCATCGCCAAGGCGACCGCGGTTCGACTGACCGATCGCACCTTATTCACCGAAATGCAGCAGATCATCGGCACGCCCGAGTACATGAGTCCGGAGCAGGCTGAGGTGTCGGGTGTTGATATTGACACGCGTAGCGATATTTATTCGCTTGGCGTGCTCCTTTATGAACTGCTCGTGGGCGAGCCACCCTTTGCGGGTCGGCGGTTGCGCTCGGCCCCGTTTGCCGAGATGCAACGGATCATTCGCGATGAGGAGCCGCCGCGACCGAGCATGCGGATGCGCACCTTGACCGGCTCGTCGAGCCATGTGCGGATCGAGACGAAGGGAAAGACGCCACCCGCCGACGGGGGAAGCTCCGCCATTGACATCGCGCGACTTCGCCAAACCGAGCCGCAGACGCTGGCTCGCTCATTGAGCGGTGATCTCGATTGGATCGTGATGAAGTGCTTGTCGAAGGAGCGCGCCCGGCGCTACGAGACGGCGAGCGATTTGGTCGCCGACATTGATCGATACCTCGACGGTCATCCGGTGGTCGCAGCGCCGCCGGCGAAAATTTACCGCATGCGGAAATTCCTCCGGCGCAACCGCGGAACGGTTGCAGCGGGCGCGCTTGTGGTCATCACGATGCTGGCAGGCGCTGTCATGGCAGTAACCGGCTACATGTCGGCACTGGATGCCCAAGCCAATGCGGAATACGCCCGCGAGGCGGAAAAGGGCGAGCGCCGTCGAGCAGAGAACGCGCTCGATCAGGCGCGCATCAATCAGAAGAAGGCGGAGGCGTCATCGGAGGAGGCGCGTCGCGAGGCAGCGAAGGCCACGGCGGTCAGCAAGTTTCTGCAGCAATTGCTCGAAAGCGTGCGGCCCGAGAAGACCGACGCGCCCCGCGACGTTTCGGTGCGCGACACCCTAGATCAGTCCGCCAAGGCGCTCGAGTCTGGCGAACTGGCGGACCAACCGGAAGTTGAGGCGACGGTCCGTGGCACCATCGGCCGCGTGTATCGTGCGTTGGGCGACAACCGCACCGCGAAGACGCACATCGAACGCGCGGTGACCCTTGCGGAGAAAGGGGCCTTGCCTCCAATCGACAAAGCGGCGTTGCGTAACGACCTGGGTCACGTCCTGCGCGATCTGGGTGATCTAGCCGGGGCGGAGAAGGCTTATCAGATGGCCCTGGAGGAAATGAAGGCGGCCGGTCCCAAGGGCGCGTCGGGCGTCGGCGGTATCTACAACAGTCTCGCCGGCACGGCGATGGCTCGAAACCAGTTGGACCAGGCGAAAAAGTACTACGACGAGTCGCTGGAGGCGCTTGGGCCGATGGAAGGCCCGAATCTTCGCGAGATTCTCCAGGCCCGGGCCAACCGGGCCGTGCTGCTTAAGAAGCAGGGCGATCTCGCGGGGTCTGAGGCGGAATTGCGACTGATATCAGAGCGCGTTCGATCGTCGCTGAGCGATCGCGAGCCGTTTCTCGTAAACGTCGAAACGGGCCTGGCAATCACCGTAGCATTGCAGGGACGGGCGGCAGAGGCCCTGCCGATTATTCGTCGCACGGTGGCTTCGGCCAAGCAGATTTTTCCCGAAGGCCATCCCATGATCGTTTACGTTTTGACGCAAATGGGCAACATTGCCTTGAATGCGCAGGAATGGGCCGAGGCCGAGACTGCGTACGGCGAAGCGGTCGAAATCGCTTCCTCGAATGCCGACTTGATGCGGGAGTCTGGCGGTGAATTGCTCAATGGATTTGCGACGGCCGTGGAAATGCAGGGAAGACCTGCCGATGCGGAGGCTCGCCGCAATCAATCACTCGAATCAGCTCCCGTGAATAACGATGTTGAGCGGGCCACGGCTCTGGCTAATCTCGGCCGCAATCTGCTGATGCAGAAACGATGGGCCGATGCCGAGCCGCGCCTGCGCGAAGCCCTGGAATTGCGACGCAAGGCGATTGCAGCTGACGACCCCAAAGCGTGGCAGATCAACTTCACCACCGGCATGCTCGGCGAGGCCTTGCAGGGGCGGGCTGTCGCGGAATCGTCGACCGCACTGTTCGCCGAAGCCGAGCCGTTGATTCTTCACGCAGCCAGGTCAATTCCCGACGACGCCCGCGTGCCCAAATCCGGCCCGGGCATGCCCGATCGGAAGCGTGAAGCCCTGGAGCGCGCGGTTCGGCTTTACTCTGAATGGCTCAAGATCAGCAATGATGCGGTGCACGCTGAGAAGTTGAAGGAATGGCAAGCGCGGCTCGACGAATACAAGCCGTCAACTTGACGCAATCCATATTTGTGAGGATGCCAATCTTGACTTCCAATTCGTTTGGGAATGAGGGTGAGGTTGATCTCCGCACCAGCCCGCATCAAACCAGCGAAAGTAGTTCCGCGCCGTCATCGCGCCGGCGCTGACGACGGCATGATCGTTGGAACGTCCGCCTTCTCCGGGGGATTCAATCCGCAGATGACGACGTCCGCCGAATTGGCGTCGTCCTTGTCCATGGCGAATGCACCGGTCTCGCGACTGCTGAAGACAATCGTAAACACTCTGTCGCCCGGCCTGCGCTGGCGAAACTTCTGCAACGTTCCGCCTTCGTCAGCGACGTGAAACCGGCCGGCCACGAGCATAACTCGATGGCCAGGATGGGCCGCGCGAAAATCCGCGACCGATTCGGCCATGCTGTCGTCCCACAGCAATTGGGGGCGAAATGAAACGATAAGCGGGTCAACTTTTGGTGTAACCGCGTGCTGCGTTGCCGCCCCCGGCGAAGCGCCCGGGTCGTTCAACGGCAACAGCGCCGGCGCCGAAGTCGCAGTTCCGGGGGCAGAAGGATGACTCTTGATCACCTCCACGAAGCGATCGAAATAAGGCCCGGGCAGATGTTCGCTGCTGCGTGGCAGCCACTGCTGGTCCTCGATGCTGCGAGACTTGCGAAATTCGTCGAACGGCAGCTTCGCCATGCGATATTCGCGCACCAGCCTTCGAGGTGCGTTGGCCGCGATGATCGGCGCGTCAGCGGTGCGACACAGCTCCACCAGCGGTCGATGGGCCAGCAGATAATCGCGATTCTGCCGTGTTTGCGTGATGAAGGCCGCCTCGTCCGACTTTCCGGCGAGGTAGGCATCCAATGCCGCCTGCGTGTCTTTTTCGAAGAACTCCATGGCCAGGGCCGCGGGTCGCGACTGCTGCAGCATTGCGTGGAACAGCTGCGCTTCAATCGCATTGCACACGGCGTGTGAGTGCAGCTCGCCAAAGAAAACGACATCAGCCTTAGCGGCTTGCCGGACCACCTCGGCGAAGGACAGCGTTTTTCCGGTGCGGCCATCAAACGCCTGGAATTGCTGGTAGAGCGCCGCGCTGCCGCCGGTGCGCTCGGTAAGCTTCACGGGCGAAGCGCCGCTGCATCCGCCGAGGAACATGGCTGGCAAGAGCAAAACGCAAGAGATGAGCCTTGTGTGCATGGGAATCCGCGAGCGAGTGGCGTTGTTTGACTGGCTGCAACCGGCGCGTCGATGCCGATTCTCAGGTGCATTCGGGAGCGGGGCGCCGACTCGCATTCATCACCCACACCCCGGCCCTCTCCCCCAAGGGAGACGGGGCCAATGGGCCCGCTCGGACTCGAACCGAGAACCAAGAGATTATGAGTCTCCTGCTCTGACCATTGAGCTACAGGCCCGGGGCACACCGCATCACGCGGAGGCCGCTGGTGCACACTATATGCGAAGTTGCGGGCGCATAGTAAAAGCCCGGTCCAGGCGCGGCCTGGGCGGGCTTGTTAACCATGGGGATGAAACGGCAGCCTGGCTTAGGCGAACGCGTAGATGATCGCCAATACGCCATCGATGATCAGGGCCACGAGTTCGTAGGTGTCGCCGCTGGACATATCATCGCAATCCGAGTCGCCACCCATCAGAATGGGAAGGAACATCAAAGCCAGCACGGACATTCGAATTGCGTTGCGTCGCATCCAATCTCGTCGTTTCATGTCCAGTCCTCCGGTGCATGTCCGCACATGGCGGCAGTTTGTCGCATTGACAGCCCGCGGGGCGGGCGCGGCGATCACATGATGCCGCTGGTGTATTCTAAGATAGACCCGCGTTTGGCGAAGCGGTTAACGAAAAAAAACGCACGGCAAAACAATTGCGCAGCCCATGGACCGCTGCATTTTCGCACAGCGCCCGTGTATCGATTCAATCGTCAGCGCCTTGCGGCACGATCGGCCCCGCAGCCCATCATCGGGGGTATCCGAGCGGCGAGGGACGGCCCGAGACTGCCATTTTCTTTCTGCCATGCAGGCAGGCCGGGACCGAGGCCAACACTCCGGTTGCGCGTAAGTTATTGTTAATAAGCAATTTGCGGATGGGCTCCCCGCTGGCACTGCGTTTGCAATCAAGCGAGTCAGCCTCGGCGTTCGTGGCGGGCACGAGCGGGTGCGAGGCGACAGACGCGCATGTAGTTGGAATGACGGAGGTACATCACATGATCGTGCGACACGTTTCGGACATGCTGCCGCTTCACCGGGTTCGCGGGCAGATGGAAGATTTGTTCAACCAGTTCTGGGGCGACGGCGCAAATGCCTTTGCCGCCGCCGGTCCAGCGGTGAACGTGTGGGAAGATGACCAGAGTCTATTTGTCGAGACGGAGCTGCCGGGACTGGCCCTGGCGGACATCGACGTGACCGTGATGGGCAACGAACTGACCATCAAGGGCGAGCGGAAGGATACGCCCATGGAAGGTGCGACGTATCACCGGCGCGAGCGGGCGATCGGCTCGTTTGCACGAACGATGACCCTTCCGGTCGAAATCGACTCGGCGAGGGTGACCGCGGCACTGAAGGACGGCGTGCTCATGATCACGCTGCCCAAGGCGGAGGCGGCCAAGCCGCGGAAGATCGAAGTGAAGTAAGGCAGAGTGGGGTGGGGGTGAGCATCGCCGCCACCGCGGGGGTGCGCGGCGATGCAACACTTTTTCCCAGAGCGGCGTACGTGCATGGCACGAGCATGGCCGCCACCGGCCGCGGCCATGCCGCTCAGCCAGAACCCTTGGCATTGTGAAAAGGAAGTCAAGGAATCTCATTCGAGGAGAATTGACATGACTGATAGCTGTGTGATGGAAAAGGCGAACAAGACGGCCCAGCAGTGCGATGTGAGGGCCTATCGCGGATACCGACCGGCGGTCGACATCGTGGAGCAGGACGATGCGTTCATCGTGCGGGCGGATGTGCCCGGCGCAACCGCGAAGGACTTGAGCATCGAGTATGAAAAGGGCGTGCTGTCGCTTCGCGCGGCGGTGGCCCGGCGCGAGCCCGCGGGCGTGAAACCGCTGGCGCGGGAGTTCGGCGTGGGCGACTTCACGCGTGAGTTCCGCATCGGCGAGGGCATCGATATGGCGGCCGTCACGGCAGAGTGCGCCAATGGCGTGCTGACCCTGCGGCTGCCCAAGGCGGAAGCGGCCAAGCCGCGGAAGATCGAGGTGAAGTAAATGCGCGGCGAGCATGGCCGCGCAATGAATACGGCCACGTGAACCGGCGCGCAACGAGCGCTGACCCAACGGCGGGGCCACATGCGTTTGCTTTCGCCCCGCCCTGAAGTCTGTCGCGACGGCCGTCATTCCTCCTGACGACAGGTCGCTAAAACGACAACGCCATGAGGCATCGCGGGGATGTCTTCATGGCGTTCGTCGCTTATAGCGGCTTCGACGAGTTGGAATTCACCGCAGCCATCAATCTCCACAGGGGATACGAAAGAGCTATCGAAATCAGTACGGCCAGCGCCCATAAGCTGTCGTATGTCGATTCCACTTTGCGAAGCTCTGCAACAATCAAGTGAATTGCTATGGCGCACTCGATTGCAATGAGTACGACCGCCATCGCAATTCCACCGGGTACTCGAAACACACGCTCACCAATTCCGCCATCGCGACGCTCTCGCGTTCGAAGTACGATCAGGCTCGCATAGGTGAGGCCAAACAAGATCGTGCTGGCGATGAAATAAATGTCGAGCATGGCGTTGAACGCCCGCATGAGGGCGAACGCGGCGCCGATGACGCCTGCCAGAACCAGCGACACGGTTGGGGACTGGCGGGCTGACATGCGAGCCATCGCGGCTGGGGCGAAACCGTCGCGGGCCAGGGCGAACGGCACGCGGACGTCCGAGAGCAGGGTCGAGCTGATGCAACCGAGACAAATGACGATGCCGATGATCAAGCTCGCGGCGCGGGCCCACGGCCAGCCCGACAACTGGAACACGGCGGCGGCGGCGCTGGACTGTCCGGACAACTCCGGCGGAGTCATCACGCAGAGGATGGCGTAATTCGCCGCGACATAGACGGCGGTCAGGATCAAGGTCGCGGTGATCAGCGCCCGCGGCAATTCACGGCGCACATCGCGAATCTCCTCGGCCAGTTTGGCGGGTTCATTGGCCCCGGAGAATGACCAGAAGACCGCCAGTGACGCGCTGATCCAGCTTGCGGTCGATGGCAAACCTGATGGCGGGATTGGGTTGCTCAAAGGCACAAGACGCCTCGCGGCCCAGAATGCGCCGAGCATGATCGCCACGAGGGCGGCCAGCTTGAGCACGGTCAATGCATTCTGTACGCCGGCGCCGACATTCAAACCGACGGCATTGATCGCGGTGATAACGAGAATAAAGACACACGCCATGATGCGCGGCCACGGGTCGCCCAGGTGCAGCAGCTCGCCCGCGAAGTCGCCGGCGGCCGCCGCAATGACGCCCATCCCGCCGCCCAGAATGAACACGGTGAACGACCAGCCGAAAAAGAAGCCCGCGAAATCGCCGTAGGCAGATCGCAGGTATTGGTATTCGCCGCCCGCGCCGGGCAGACGCGTCGCGAGTTCCGCCGTCACCAGGCTCTGCATCAGGGTCACGCCGCCAATGGCCACCCATAGTGGGAGAATGAGCCAGGGCGAGGCGATGTGGCCCGCCACTTCTCCCGGTGTGCGTAGGATTCCCGAGCCGACTGCCACGCCAATTCCGACACACGTGGCCGTGGTCGCGCCGATGAGCCGTCGAAGCGGTCGGACCGTGGAAGTCTCACTCATGATAAGGCCGACTGTCTATGTAGGATCATCGAATCGGCCGCCAGTCAGTCGTTCATACGCCTCGACATAGCGTGCCCGCGTGCCGGTCACGACCTCGTCGGGCAGCTCAGGCGCCGGCGGCTGCTTGTTCCACATGCCCGCGTCGCACAATCTCTGGAGATAGTTGCGAAGGAACTGCTTGTCGAAGCTCGGCTGATCGCGGCCCGGCTCGTACGAGTCGGCCGGCCAGAAGCGGCTGGAGTCGGGCGTGAGCACTTCGTCAATTAAAATAATACGCCCGTCGCTATCTCGACCGAACTCAAACTTGGTGTCCGCAATCAGGATGCCCTTGCTGGCGGCGTATTCGGCCGCGCGGCGATAAATGTCCAGCGTGCGCGTACGCAGATCGGCAGCGATGTCGTATCCGACAATCTCGTACATGCGCTCAAACGAGATATTCTCATCGTGTCCCGTGGCCGCCTTGGTTGCCGGCGTGAAGATCGGCTCGGGCAGCTTGTCGCATTGCCTCAGGCCGGCCGGCAGGCGAATGCCGCAAACGGATTGACTGCGCTGATACTCGACCCAACCGCTGCCGGCCAGGTAGCCTCGTGCGACGCACTCGATGGGAATGACCTCGGTGCGGGTGCAGATCATGGTGCGATCGACTATGCCCGCGCGCTCCCGATGAAGTGTCGGTGGCACGTTGTGCGTGTTGATGACCGCATGCAGGTGGTGGGGCGTCTGGGGGCCGAGCCAGTTGAACCAGAAGGCAGAAAGGGCGGTCAGGATCTTTCCCTTATCAGGGACGCCGGTGGCCATGACGCAATCAAACGCGCTGATGCGGTCAGTTGCGACGAGTAGTAGATGTCCGTCCCACTCGTACACATCGCGGACTTTTCCGCGTCGAATCAAGGTAAGCGGCAGATTGGTCGAGGTGATTGCGCTGGAGCGAGACATGCCGAATGCCCTGGTTTTTGGCCCTTTAGGCTGAATTCCAGCGAGCCAACCCACTGTAATTGGGATTGAAACAGGCCGGAGTGGGCGAATGCTAAGGTTTTTTACAAAATTTGGATAGAAAAGCGGTTGCTTCCGGGGGGGTAGGTCGCTATTTTGTTCGGGCCTTGTGGGACACCGCGTGACTGCACCGGTCCCACGGTGATTTCGAGTGGAACTTTAGAGAGGAAAAAACATGTCGGACGTGATGAGCAAGTCGGCGTTGATTCGACACCTGGCCGAGCAGAATGACATGACCCGGGCGCAGGTCCAGTCGTTCATGGATGTACTGACGAACACCGCCTACAAGGAAGCCAAGAACGGCTTCCAGATCCCGGGCCTGGGCAAGCTGGTCCTCGTGCAGCGCAAGGCGCGCATGGGCCGCAATCCGGCGACCGGCGAGGCGATCAAGATCCCCGCGAAGAAGGTGGTCAAGTTCCGTGTTGCCAAGGCGGCGAAGGACGCGATCCTCGGTCCGTCGGCCGGAAAGAAGAAGAAGTAACTTGCCGCTGTTTCTGCGGCGGTCACCTTGAAATGACTCCAGTAGACTGGTGGTCCCGGGGGCGCGCGGGTGTTAGCCCCGCCCCCGAGATCACCCGCTTGGGCGAAGAAGAGTAAACATGGCGACACCTCGGAAGTCGAAAGTGAAGGCGAGCGCGCCCAAGCCGGCCGCCAAGAAGTCGGTCAAGCCGGTCGAGAAGCCGGCGGCCAAGTCGTCCGCAAAGCCGGTTGCGAAAGCACCCGCCGTCAAGGCCAAAGTGGCAGAGGCGCCAGCAAAGAAACCCGCACCCCTGAAAGACAAAGTGCCACCATCCAAATCCTCCGCAAAGCCGGCTGCCGCTGTATCACCGCCCTCGAAGAAGGCGCCCGTTCGCGCCACGCCGATCATCGAGGAACAAAAGGTTGCGGAACCCAAGCCGCGGCCGAAGTTGACGGACGCCGACAAACAGTGGCAGGCCGCCATTCGCGAAATGCTTGTTCGCCGGCGCGATGAACTTCAGTCGGTTGTGAAATCAAGCCGGGCACAAATGTCCAGCAAGTCGGGCGACTCGGCGGACGTCGCGGATCGCGCGTCCGAAGGGTTCGAGGATGAACTCGCCGCCGGTTTGATCGCCATCGAAGCGGCCCAGCTCGACGACATCGACGATGCCATTCATCGCATCGACACCGGTGATTACGGTTTTTGCATCGTCTGCGACAAGCCGATCCCGCGCAAGCGGCTGGATTTCCTGCCATTCGCCAAGCGATGCATTACCTGCGAGGGAAGCCACGAGCGAACGCGGCAAGTGTCAACGTCCTATGAAGAGGCGGAAGACAACGACTGATCGGCGGCGCCGCTACTTTTTTTTCAGCCTCTGGTCCACGCCGTCGCCTTTCAGTGACAGCGTTCCATTCATGAGATAGGTCGCCTTGTAACCCTTCGTCGCCTTGCCGGGCGGTTTGAGGGTCAGGGTGAATCCGTCAAAGTCGTATTTACCCGACATCAGCGATTCCTCGCCGGCTCGAATACTGACGGCGCTGAACGAGCCGTCGTTGCGAAACTGCACGCTGCTGAACTCACCCTCCTGAACGGTGTCCGACATGGGCGACCAGGCGCCGACCAGGGACGAAGTGCACCCCGACCCTGCCAATAGAATGATTGCGGTCGCGGTCAGTCTCTTTCGAATCCACATGTGTATTCATCCTCGAATCGGCGATCAATTCAGCACGAATAGCGGTCGACCGGCGACGCTATGGCAGCCCATTGGGTGTGTCAAATTGCCGGGGGCGTTCGCCGAATGGGTTGATTCTTGAGGGATTGACGCGGTTGCCTTACCATGGACGGCTTGGTTTGAGTGCGGGCGCTCGGCGTTCGCCATTCATGGACGGCGGAGCCGCCGAAGCAGACGGACAGCGCATGGGTAAGTCAGAAGCGATAGAAGTGGAAGCACGCGTGACGCAGGCGCTGCCTAACACCATGTTTCGCGTCGAGTTTGAAATGGGGGGGAAGAAACACGAGGTGCTGGGTCACATCTCGGGCCGGTTGCGAAAGAACTTCATTCGCATCCTGCCTGGCGACATGGTTCGGGTCGAACTGAGTCCGTATGACCTCACTCGCGGGCGCATCACGCGCCGGCTGTAGCGACGTCCGGCATTTGGACTGGTCGCACGTTTCTAGATGGCGGTCGGTTCCGGCCACGGAAACGTCCACTATAATTTCCGCAGATTAATCGAAGTGCAGGATACGGGTCGACATCAGGAGGCAGGCGCAATGGGGAAGTTCCATGGCAAGGTGGAGTTTCCGGTCACGATCGAACAAGGCCGCGGCCTTGACGGCGCGATCGTCAACGTCACCAAGATTGGCTACGTCGACGGTGAAGCAGGCGAGCTGAACTATCGCGGCTACATGATCGGCGACCTGTGCGAACACAGCACCTATGAAGAGGTCGCGTACCTGCTCTTTTATGGCAAGCTGCCCACGCGCCCGGAGCTGACGGCGTTTCAATCGAAGCTGCGCGCCGGCGCGACCATTCCACCAGCGGTGGCGAAGTTGCTCGAATCGCTTCCGCGCGACGCGCATCCGATGAACCTCCTGCAGACGGCCGTGGCCGCGCTGGCCTGTTACGATGCCGATGCCACGAAGATCGCCGAACACACTTCGGACCCCGGCGCCGGCCTCGCATTGGAGACCGAAGTCGCGATTCGAGTTCTGGCTCGGGTGTCGACGCTCGGCGCCGGCATCGCCCGTGTCCTGGCCGGCAAGCGATTGATCGAGCCCGATCCCACGCTGTCGTTTACCGACAATTATCTCTACATGATGGCCGGCGAGCGGCCCAGCGCGGTCATGTCCCGTGTCATGGATGTTTGTCTCATTCTGCAAGCCGATCACGGTCTGAACGCCTCGACCTTCACGGCGATGGTGGTTCACAGCTGTCTGTCGGACATGTATGCCACGGTGGCCGCCGCAGTGGGGGCGCTGCGCGGCCCGCTTCATGGTGGAGCCAACGAAGCGTCGCTGGACGACCTGATGGAAATCGGCGAGCCCTCCAACGCCGCCGCGTGGGTGGCCAAAAAGGTGGCCCATAAAGAGAAGATCCTGGGCTTCGGCCATCGCGTCTATAAGGCGATCGATCCGCGGGCCGTGGTGCTGCGCGGACATGCCGAGGCGCTTTGCAAGGCCCGGGGCATGGACACGCTGTTCGAAACCGCGCGAATTGTCGAACGCGAAACCATCGCCGCCATGGAGAAGCAGGGCAAGAAGATCTATCCGAACGTCGATTTTTACTCAGGACTGGTCTACCACGCCCTGAACTTCCCGCCGCCACTCTATCCGGTCATCTTTGCGGTCTCTCGTACCGCAGGCTGGGTGGCGCGGGTGCTCGAATACCTGCCCGAGAATCGCATCTTTCGCCCGCGCGCGGTGTATGACGGCCCGCTGCACGTGCCCTATGTGCCGATGGACAAGCGCTAAAGGATCGGACCGGGCTTCGTGTCGATTCGCTCCAAACTGCTGATCCTGCTGCTGGTCATTTCGTTGATTCCGCTCGTGCTGGTCGGCGGTCTGGGGCAAGCCGCGACACGGCGGCTGGGCCGCAACCTGGCCGATCAAACTTCGTCCATTCTGGTGGCCGACGCCTCGCGCCAGCTTCGTCAGTTGGTCGACGACCACACGGTCCTGCTTCACCGGGATATCGAGCTGATCGAGATGATGGTGCGAACTCAGGCGCGCGAAGTGGAGCGCATCCTGGCCGGACCGAGCGACCCGGAATCGACGCCCATTCTGTATTCGGCTGATCTCAATGTGAGGCTCGCGCCGCCCGATTTTCTCGAATCGCCCAGGTATTACAGGCTCGACACGGCCGGCATTCCACAGCCCGTGGTGCATTCGCTCGAACGGCCTGTGATCACGCTGGCCCCGGGCGTTCAACGTGAATCGGTGCAGGCGGATGCCGCCCGGCTCGCCGCGATGACCAAGAGTTTTCGATTCCTCTACGACGCGACAGGCGGCCGACAATTATGGCATTACGTCGGACTGGCCAACGGCATTCACGCCGTGTATCCAGGCCATGGCGATTATCCCGCTGATTTCGATCCGCGGTCGCGACCGTGGTACACCGAAGCGCGCAAGGCCGGATCGCTCGTTTGGATCGCGCCCTTGATAGACGCCTCGACCCGCCGCGTTATTCAAACGGTCGCCATGCCGGTGGCGGATTCCGACGGCGCGTTCGCCGGCGTGACCGCGGTCGACATTGTGCTGACGGACATCCTCGACGCCGTGCGATTGCCTGATGCGTGGTCGATGGATGGCGAGGTGCTCGTGGTCGTGCGTCGGCCCAACCCGGAAACAAATCGCGACGGACTGCTCATCATCTCGCAGCGAAAGTACCGCGAGTCGGGGCAGAGCTGGAAGGCGCCGATCCAGCTGGAGTGGCTCGATTCCCGGGATGCCAAAGGCTTCGGTGAGTTCATGGACGACGTGCTCGCCCATCGCGCCGGAGTCCGCGAACTTGAGAAGGGCGGACAGCCGGCGCTGTGGGCGCATGGATCGCTGGATTCACGGCGCGACGTGTCACTCGTGGTGGTTGTTCCGCGCGACGCCATCGTGGCCGAGGCCGAGGCGGCGCGGAGCGAAGTGCTGGCGCAGACCGGAAGTCAATTGCGTCTGGTCGGCGGCGTGACAGGGCTGGTCATTCTGTGCGTGCTGGCCATCGCTTACAAAGGTTCGCGAACGGTGACGCGGCCGGTGCGTTTGCTGGCCCGCGCGGCGTCGCGCGTGGCCGAGGGTGACTTTCAGACACGTGTCGATGTGAGGTCCAACGACGAAATCGGCGAGCTGGGCCGCACGTTCAACGACATGGTGCCACGGCTGGCCGATCAGATACGCCTAAAGGACAGCCTTGCCGTCGCGCAACACATCCAGCAGCACCTTCTCCCGCACGGGCCGCCGTCGATTTCGGGTTTGGAAATCGCGGGTCTGAGCAAATACTGCGACGAAACGGGCGGCGACTACTACGACTATTTCGACTTATCGAAGCCCGATCAACCGCGGCTCGGCGTGCTGGTGGGCGACGTAACCGGCCATGGAATTGCAGCGGCGCTGCTCATGGCCACGGCCCGCGCATTGCTGCGGCAATGGTTGGATCGGCCCGATGACGTCGCCGCGCTGCTTAACGAGGTGAATCACCAATTCACCGCGTCGATACCGGTCGGGCGGTTCATGACGCTTTCGTGCCTCTTGGTGGACGTGGGTGCGCGGCGATTGAGCTGGTGCAGCGCGGGGCATGATCCGGCACTTCTATATGACCCGCATGACGGGACTTTTATTGAGCTGGAAGGCACGGGCATGCCGCTGGGCATCGATCGCAATGAGAAATACGAGGCCCACTTTCGCGAAGGCTGGCGCGGCGGAGAGGTGATTGTGCTTGCGACCGACGGCGTTTGGGAAATGCGCGATCCCGAGGACAACCAATTCGGCAAGGAGGCGCTCAAGCGCGTCATCCGCGACAACGCAACATGCGCTGCGGCGGACATCGTCGCCGCGGTGCGCGATGCGGTCGTGACCTTCCGAGGGACGAAGCCGCAGGCGGACGACGCGACCCTGGTCGTCATCAAATTGCTTGCGTAGCCGAAAGGCTCAATTCAAGAGTCGCGTGACGAAATGCGGCACGTCAGCCGCATTGGCCAGGGAATCGCAATTCAAATCGGCGCGATCACGGGCCGTTATCGGCGCATTGACTGTCGTAATCGTTCCCACGAAGACCGCGATGTCGCGGCCATTCACCAGGCCATCCGCGTTCTGATCGGCAAATCGCGGCGTGTTTGGGGCGCCGGGTGTAAACGTCTCCTGACGGCGAATGCAGGTCATGCCATCGCCGAAGCGGCCCTCGGAGAGGTTGGCGATCTGCGGCCCAAAGGTGAACGTGTCGATTGGCGCGTTGCCGTTGGCAAGTGTGTCGAAGAGACCGATGAACTCGCCACCGGCGCTCATTTTGAAATTCGTATGCAGCGGGCCCTGCAAGCCATCCTCGTCGGCGATAAAGAGTAAATGGCCGCCGGCCGGAATGGTGACTCCGGCAGGAATGAGGTACTTAATCGTGTTCGCGGAATTGTCGGTGAGATACATGCCGGACAGATCAACCGGTACGGCTGATGCGTTGTACAACTCGAACCAGTCGGGAAACTCGCCCGGTTCGTCGGGATCAGCGAAGGCATTGGCATTGTCGGCCATGTATTCGTTGATGAAGAGCGTTGGAGCGCTGTAGGCGACCACATAGGAGTATGGCGCGGGCGGACCGCCGGCCGGGGCGTATGAAACGCCGCCATCGTCATCTGTTGCGGTAACGTAATACGAGACTATCGTCGAAGAAGGCTGGGCCGGAATGGCCGCGCCGTAAATGCCGTCGCCGGCGATGCCATCTTGATGCATGCCGTCGTCGAGCATCTGCGTCTGCAAGTATCCCGCCCCGGTGTTGTACCAGAGCGCGACTGCTGCGATCGCTCCATCATCGGACGCCGGAAGCGTGATCCACACCGTGTCGCTGGCCAGCGGCGTGGCCGGAGTTCGCGTCGCATCGCCAACCGTCGGCGGCGAATTCGATGCCGCGTTGGCGGCACCGGGCGTGACCGTGGTCATGTAGCCGATGGCGCTGCCCCCATCGGGCGATCGGCCATAACTGATATCAAGGCCAAGCCGAGGGAAGGGTACGTAATCGATCTGCACATTGCCGTTTACAACGTCGTGAAACAGCCCCACGCCCTCGCCGCCGGCGGACAGCGCAAACGTCGCATGCAGCGGGCCTTCGCCGGGTTCGCTGTCGCACCAGATCAACAGGTGACCGCCGGCGGGAATGACCGTTCCTACCGGTATCTGCCACTTCCTGGAATGGCCGGGATCGTCGGACAGGTACCATTCGCTGATATCGACCGGCGTCGATTCTGCATTGTGCAACTCGACCCAGTCGTCATGGTCGCCCCATTCGTCGGCGGGCAGCAAATAATTGGAAGCGACGATCTCATTGATGCGAATGCGCGGCAGCATCGGCGGTGCGGTTACGTTGGTCACGAGGTAGTTTGTCCGCGCGGTGATAAACGGCTTGAGACCCCAATCCCAGCCGGAGCCGGAGTTGGTGAATGCGGTTGGTGAAGTATACGAACTGCTGAAATTCGCCGCAGTGTATCCCCAGTCCATGTTGCCATTGGCGTATGAGCCGAGGTAGGCGTATGGCTCAATCATCGCTTTGATGGCATCGATCTTCGCATTCACCTGGGCGAGCGTGAACGGGCCATCTCCGGGCGGCGCGGGCGGAACCGGCTGCGTGATGTACGTCTTGTAGACGCCCGGCGTCGATGGCGTGGTGATGTTCGGCGTCGCCATCGCCGGATTGCTCAAATGGTCAAATCCGGGATCGGATGAATTTCCGCCGGTCGATGCGACGTCGAAGTTTATGGTCGCGCCGATGCCAACCTCAAGCGTGGAAAGCAGGATCGAGTAGCGCAGTATTCCCGAGGACGCGGAGGATAAATCCAGGCCTGCCGATCCGCGCGGCTGCCACGAGCCGCCGGTGCGTTCGTAGATGAGTGCGCCGCCGCTGCCATCGGGCCAGCTCCCGACAAAAAAATCATGCTGCACCGTCGCGTTGATCGCCCGGCCCCAGGGGTTCGTCGAACTGCCGCCCGTGCGCGTATTGAAGAGAAAGACATATTCGCCATTACCGGTGTCGCCGCCGACGTTGATCGGCCCGGCGGTTTGCAGCTCGACGTAGAGATTCACCGCATCGTTGGAAAGCTTGACCGACGAGATGTCGTAATGTGGGCCGAGGCCGGCGTATATGTCGCCAACCGTGTCAGTAAACGTCGAGCTCGGCAACGGAGGTGTAATGTCGGTCGCACCGACGATTTGACGCACGTACCGCCGGAGCTGTTCTTCATATACGGGGATATTCAATAAGCGGGCCATGAGCGGAGGCAGTTGCCCGCTCGTGCTGCCGAATCCGCCGCTGCCCCAACCGTTCAACGGGCGCGTAGCCCAGTTAATGTTGAAGAAGTCGACGCCGTAGGTGTTGTCGTAGTCGTAGGGAAGGAACTCGAATCGTCCGGTGACTGGATTGTTGTAGAAATAGTAGTTGTTCGCCCCGTACCAGTAGTTGTCCCATTGTCCGATGACCACGTCAATCGCCATGGCGCGGAGGAAGCTGTCCAGATTGATGCGCTCGGAGATGCCTGCGGCGAAGGCGGCGTCGGAGGAGTTGTTCACAAAGTCGATGAAGCCGGCCAGGTCGGCGAAGTTCGGACTGGCTTCGTTGTTCTCCTCGACGTAGGTCTGGCCGCCGCCGAGATTCTGGTAGGTCGCCGGCGTTCCGGGGGCGACGTAACGCAAGTCGGCCCGCGCGCCTTGATAGTTGCACTGATACAAGTTGCCGGTATCGCTGCCGAACCAGGCCGCGACGAACTCGTCGTCGATCTGCTCAACGTTGATGAAGATGTCCTCGACCAGGGCGCCATCATTGATCTTGAAGCGCACGTGGTGAGCCCGCGGCGCGGCCACGCCCATTCGCCGTATCAGATCGAGCGAGAGCTTCGCCCGAATGATCGACGGATCGTTATGCTCGCCGTTGACGTTGAACTTCTCGACGCCGTGAAACTCGCGACCGGGCACGAACTCATTGAACTTCAGCTTGAAGGATTTCTTGATTGCATCGAGCGAGGTGTTGCCGCGCGGGCGAATCGCGACATCGGTCACAGTTTCGTTGATCCGCGAGTTGACCACCTGAACGGTGCAATGGCGATAGGTGGGATTGTGCGGATCAGACAACATGGCCGTGAGATCGGCAGGGGCCATGGTGACGTTGATCGAGGTCAGCTCGTTGTCGAGAAAAATGTTGGCATTGGCGTCGTCGTACTTTGAATTGCCGACTGGAATGCGCGATTCGCCAAGGGCGTGCCCAGAGATGACTGATATCAGCGCGGCGGCAACGGCCAGTCCACGCACGCACCTGATTGATGAGATCATGCACCCGCTCCAATCCTGCGTTTCCGGCTTCGGTAAAACATTTTAGCACTTCGGGTTCGGCCCATCATACGGGTTGGGGTTGAGATTCGCGGCGACGCGTAAAAATGAAGTCGGCCGCCAGTGCGGCGGCCGATTTCACGGTGCGGTGTTGGGAAATGAAGGGCGTGAGTTTCATGGTCGCGGCTGATCGTCCTGTCTGGCTCGATCAACGGCGACGCCAGTGAATAGGGCAACCCCCGTACCAGTCGCCCCTGATGCCCCTTTTCACGCGAAATTCCACGATTCGAATGACAATTCGGGTAATCGCACCCAGCGGACACGGGCGGCGATTCCCGGGTCTACCCAATCCAGGCATGCACCCCTTTTCGGACCTATTCCGCTAATCCTTCGTGACATTGCGCCGCGATAGCGACGATTTGTCTTCGATTTTGCGGTGGGTAGCATTGAACGGCCGGGGCATCCAGCCCGGCCAGGGGGGATTACGAAAACAGATTGGTCGTGACGATCCGAAGCGGGTCGTCTCGGTCGCGTGCGATTGCGCATTGCGTCGAGTCGTTGCTCGGCGACGCGTATTGATAGGGATTCCGCGCCGTCGGCGGAGGCTCCGAAGACGCGCGTCGTGCCGTCTCGCCGTTGGGGGGAAATCCATGAAAACACGCATGATTCTGGCGGCCGTTGCCGCATTCTGTCTTATGCAGGGACAGTCGGCGTACGCACGCGGCGGCGCCATGGTCTGTCATACGGACGCCATTCCGCTCACGCTGACGGACTTCAATCTGACGCTGTCGGTGCCGCTATTCGATCCCAATGACACCTACGCGAACGGCACGAATCACACCGGTCATTTGACAAGTGTCTCACTCTGGCTGGGGGCCGAGCTGCGCGGCGACGTGGCGTTGACTAATCTCGTCAATGCGCCGATTTCAATGATCGGTGCATTGGCAGCCAATGTTGGTGTCCAGCGGCCCGATCTCTCGCCGCTGCTCAGCGTCATACTCAATTCGCCCTTTGGTCCGACGCCGGTCGGCGGCTTGGAAACCCTAATAGTGGGGCCCCTGGTCGACACTGACTCGACTTGGGCCAAACTGACTGCCGCGCCGGATCTGGCACTTTTCACAGGTCCGGGGATGCTCACGCTGCCCGTTTTGGGCACCGGATCGTTTTTCGCGGAGGGTGGTGGCGGCAACGTTGTTTCAATCGCCTCGACCTCGGCAGCCGCCTCTCTCGATGTGTGTTATCACTTCTCCAGCGCGCCAGAGCCGGGTACCCTTGGGCTTCTTGCGTTTGGGTTGATGGCGGTGACCCGCCGCTCACGCTGAATACCGAAGATCGAGTGTTAATCTGGGTAAATTGCGGCAGTCCACGCAGTTGGCGTCCGGTCAATCCAATGAGCTATGAATTGTCCGAAAGTCCGTTAAGGGCAGCGAGTTGCGGCTCAAAATGACGGGTTTTTTTCAGTGGGAATCCCCCTCACAGCTTGAGTTCACCCCTCCGTCCCGGTAAACTCATTGGTGGTGAGTTGCCGCCGGCATAGCCCGGTGTGGTTTGGCTGGCGGATTAGGGAGGGAACTCGTGAAGAATCGATTGATTGTCGCGACGATTGCCGTGCTGGGGTGCGCAATAAATGCGCAAGCCCTTACACAGGTCATCGTGGCGCCCATTCCAACAACGCCAACGGATTTCAACAGCATTATTCCGATCGCCAAGTTTGATCCGGCGCTCGGTCAGTTGCTCATGGTCACCGTTCGATTGAACGCGACTTTGGATGCATCGTTGATTGCGGAAAACCGTTCGAATTCGCCGGCGATGATCACCGGCAGCGTCAACAACAGTATTACGCTAACGCCTCCGCTCGGTGCGAACCTTGGTGGAAGCGCGACAACGACGCCTGTCGGCGCCCAACTCGTGGGACCATACGACGGAACGCCCTTCACCAATGAGTTGCCCAACGGTCCGTTTGGTGCGGACACCTTCCGCTGGACCATTGTCAACGGCAACGTCGATCAATCGAACAACTACGTGCTTCCCGCAGATCTCGCCTTCTTCACAGGCGTCGGCACCTTGAATTACAACGTCGCCGGCGATTCGACCTTCAGCCTGTCAAGCAACACCGGCAACCTCGCAGCGCTGGCCTCCGCGACCGCCGGTGGATCAATTACAGTTACCTATGAATACGTCCCCGAGCCGGCCACCCTTGGCCTCCTTGGCATGGGCGCTCTCGTGCTGATTCGCCGCCGCCGCTAATCGGCCACGGTCAAAACTTGAATCGATACTCGGGCCATCGTTGAGCAATCGACGGTGGCCCGATTTGTTTTCATTCCCGTCCGTTCAATCCAATGACACCATTCGCCCGTGCTCGCTGAGTTACCGGCATGGGAACCGAGGGCCATCTCCTGCGTCTGTTATGATGCCGCGGACACACCGTGGGGGTTGTGCGGACATGCCTTGCTGTTTGACCGGGAGAGTACACATGTTTCGAATCAGCCTCGTCGCAATCTTGATCGCGCTGTGCCTGACTTGCGGGAGGGCGTCTGCCGAGGATCTCAAGGTCTCGCGCGTGGCCCTTTTCAACAGCGGCGTGGGATATTTCGAATGCGCCGGCAACGTCGACGGCAATGCGTCGAGCGAACTCAAGTTCCGCACCGGGCAGATCAACGACATTCTGAAGAGCCTCGTGCTTCGCGATTTCGACGGCGGCTCGATTGCGGCTGTGCAATACGCATCGCGCGATCCAGTCGAAAAGGCCCTTAAGTCGTTCGGCGTCGATATCACCAATCGTCCGACGCTGGGGCAACTGCTCGACAGCCTGCGCGGCGTGCCGGTCGAAGTAAAGACGCCGAATGTCGTGACCGGCCTCATCATGGGCGTTGAAAAGCGAAAGATGGAGACCGACAAGGGGACCATCGAGCGCGACGTGCTTACGATTCTGGCCGAAGATGGCTTGCGTTCGTTCGTGCTGGCGGACATCTCCGGCGTGCGCATCACCGATGCCAAGATCCAGGGCGAGTTGAGCAAGGCGCTGCAGACGCTGGCCGCCAGTCACGATGCCGAGAAGAAATCGGTCACGCTGAATTTCACGGGCAACGGCAAGCGCCGCGTCGCGGTGAGCTATCTGCTGGAGACGCCGATCTGGAAGACCAGCTATCGCCTGGTGCTGGCCGATCAGAAGAAGCCGTATCTGCAGGGATGGGCGATTGTCGAAAATGCGACGGAGCAGGATTGGGAGAACGTGTCGCTGTCGCTTGTGTCGGGTCGGCCGATCAGCTTCGCGATGGATTTGTATCAGCCGCTGTATATCACGCGGCCGTTCGAAGAATTGGAGCTGTATCGCTCGTTGCGTCCGCCGACGTTTGATGCGGCGATCGCCAAGCCGGCGTCGCCGCCCGCGCCCATGGCTGCACCCGGAAGGCGGATGGAGGCGAAGCAGCGCGGCGGACTCGGTGGCGCTCAGGGCGGTGGGGGCGGCGGGATCTTTGAAGGCGGCGGCCGCGAGGCCTTTAAGGACTTGGACGCGGAGATGAGTCTCGACGACTCTGGCGTGTCGTCCGCCGCCAGCGGGGGATCGGCAGGCGAGTTATTTCAATACAACATCAAGACGCCAGTCTCGCTGGAGCGGCAACATTCCGCCATGATGCCGATCGTGACCACCGATGTCGAAGGCAGCAAGCTGTCGATTTACAACATCGCGACCGACGCCAGGCATCCGCTCAACGGCTTGAAACTCAAGAATACGACCGGTTTGCATCTGACCCAGGGGCCGATCACGGTGTTCGACGGCAACGTGTACGCCGGCGACGCCAAGTTGCCCGATCTGAGACCGGACGAGGAGCGGCTGGTCGCCTATGCCCTCGATCTCGCGGTGGATGTGGATGTGAAGAGCCTGCCCAAGCCCGAGGATCTTCTGAAGATCAAGATCACCAAGGGCACGCTCTGGCAAACCCGCAAATACACCGACGATCGCACCTACACGCTCAAGAACAAGGGCACGACCGCGCGCACCGTATTGGTCGAGCAGCGCGTCGATCAGGGTTGGAAGCTGAAGGTTCCCGAGAAGGCCGACGAAGAGACCAGCACGATCAAGCGCTTCAGGGTCGAGGTCGGGCCGGGCAAGACCGAGACGCTGCAGGTGACGCTGGAGATGCCGCGCGATGAAGCGATCATCCTGAGCAACCTGGGGCAGGAGCAGATCGAAGTGGTCATGCGGGCCACGGTCATCAGCGACGCGGTGAAGAAGGCGCTGAACGAGGTGATTGCACTGCGCTCGCGGGTCGACAACACCAATCGCGAGTTGTCGCGGCTCACTCAGGAGATCGACGAGGTTTCCGCCGAGCAGGCCCGCATCCGCGAGAACATGAAGACCCTGGCGCAATCGAGCGAGGTCTATCGCCGCTACGAGAAAAAATTCGACACCCAGGAGACCGAGATCGAAGCCAAGCGCGAACAGGTCTCGCAGCTCCGCCGCAAACTCAGCGAGGAACAGCAGGCCTTGAACAACTTCCTCACCAATCTGAACGTCGATTGAATCGGTTTCCGCGTCGGGCGAATACCATCAGGCAGTGTGCCACTGCTTCAAGCAGCTCCGAATGCGAGAGGATGCGCCCGTTGGCACCACTACTTGATGCAATGGCACACGTCATCGAGGTTGATGCGTCATGACTCAATTTCGCGTGAACCGTGTGCTAACTGCAGTAGTGCTTGCTTTATCAACCTTCGTTGCATCAGCGCCGGCCGACGAAGCAAAGGCTCGAATTGTCGCGATTCTACTCTGGGATGGCGCCGAGCTGATCGAATTCACCGGTCCGGCGCAGATTTTCGAGTTCACCCCCGGTTTCAAGTGCGTCACGGTCGGCCCGTCGCGCAAGGCCATCCGCAGCTACTTCGTCTCGATCATTCCTGAATATACGTACGAAGACTGCCCCCAGCCGGACGTCATCGTCGTGTCCGCCGGCGTCCAAATGATGAAGAACGAGGCGCTGGCCGCATGGCTGCAGCGCGTTGTTCCCAAGGCGCAGGTCGTGCTATCGGTGTGCAACGGCTCACTCATACTTGCAAACGCCGGATTGTTAGACGGACAAATCGCCACCGGGCCGCATGCCAGCCTCGATGACCTGATGATCCTCGGTAAGGACATCCGGGCGTGTGCGAATGAGCGTTTCGTCGAGAGCGGCAAGTTCGTCACGGCGAACAGCTACTTCGCGGGCGTGGACGCCGCGTTGCACGTGGTGAGCAAGGTGAGCGGCGCTGAAGTCGCGCAGCGCACGGCGGCGCGGGTGTTGTACGACT
>CAYXEY010000007.1:15289-27706 GCA_964464105.1 uncultured Planctomycetaceae bacterium | reverse complement strand
CCACGTCAAGCTGGTGCTGGTCGAGCCGCGAGCGGGCGGTGGCTGGCGGGTGACCGGCGGCGACGCGAAGATAGACCCGCGGTACATCAAGCTGTTCGACCCGGAAGGAACGCATCACAAGCTGGCCCGCATTCGGGAGATCATCTCTGAGCGCAGTATTGATCTGCTCTCGGGCGGGCTGACCGCCGAGTCGCTTGCGGCCGAGTTGGATGTGCCGGTACCCATGGTGCGAACGGTCTTCGAGGAGACCGCCAATAAAGACCCCGAATTGCGGGTGTCGAAGAAATCCGGCGAGACACTGCTCTATCGCGGTTCGTCGGTCGTGGTGAAGGAGAGTTCGTCGATGTCGATCACCGAGTGGATACGCGGCCTGTTCTCGACCGAAGGGGACGACGCCAAGAAGATCAACGTGCTGGCCGAGCGGCGGGCGTCGCTCTCGGCCCGCGTCGATCGCATGTACGACGACATCGGCAAGCTGGAGAAGAAGGAAGAGCAGCTCACCACCGAAGGTAAGAACGCCACTTCAATGGTCGTGAAACGCCGCATCGCCGGACAGATCGCCCGCATGCGGGCCGACATTCAGCGGCACAACACCAGCGCGGCCCTGCTCTCGAAGCAGATCAACATCATCAGCACGCACATTCATAATCTGGAGCTGGCCCAGACCGGCAGCATCGCCCAAATGCCGTCGAGTGAAGAGTTGACCGAGGCGGCGGTGAATGCCGAGGAGATGCTGGAGCAGTTGGCGGCCAGTGACGACCTGGTCAGCAGCCTCGAAGTGAACATGGCGGAGACGGCCATCTCGCAGGAAGAGGCCGACATTCTGAAGGAGCTTCAGGGCGACACGGAAAAGGCGCCGGCGACGAAGACGGGCATCAAGACCGATGGAAGCCAGGTGGCAGCGAAGGACGCGAGCAAAGAACGAGGTTCGGCACAGGCCGAATGAGTAGGAATGAAGAATGTAGAATGAAGAATGAAGAATGTAGAAATTGAACAAGTCCGCAGTGAATGCAAGGTCCGCAGTTTTTCTTTCTACATTCTACAATCTTAATTCTACATTTTGCTGAATAGCAGGAAGACTGCCCCTATGGGATTATTCGACTGGATCACAAACGGCAAGAAGCCGCTGTCTCAAATGTCCCGCACCGAGCTGCGCCGGCAGGAGCTATTGCTGGCCCGTGATCGCGACCGGTTGATGAAGCGGGTCGGCGACCTGGCCAAAAACAAGCAGGAGATCTTCGAGCGCGGCAAGGAGGAGAAGACGCCCGAGGTCCGCCGCATGCTGGCCCAGGAGTTCGACCTGAAGACCACCGAGCAGCTCATGGTCAGCCGGCAGCTCAACATCCGCAGCAAGGAGGCGCTGACCGTGACGCGGATGCGCATGCTCCGCGAGAACTCCGAGCGGGCCAGGGCCTCGGGGAGCAAGCTGGGGTTGGTGAGCGAGCGCGACCTGGTGGCGCTCGAAAAGCTGATCGCCAACGAATCGATCACTGCCGAGGTCTATCAGGACCGGCTCGACGCCATGCTGCACATCGAGGCCGACGAAACCGGCGCGGCCATGACCGAGGGCGGCAAGCAGGTGATGGATATCTGGGAGCAAATGGACACCGGTCTGATTACCGACGCGAATCAGGGCTTCGACGAGGCGGATCGGCGCGTGCGCGAGCGGCACAAATCGGCCGAAGGGGCATAGTCCCGATAAGTCGCAATGGACTGAAACGCCATGCCGGACAGTGAGTTCAGAGTGCTGCAGGATGAATACGCCATACGGGCGGCCCTGCTTCAGTTTGTCGCGCGGCGCGGCTACACCATAGGGGAACGGCCCGAATTCCATCGTTCAGTCGTGATCGAGCGCCATGCACCGTTTGCGGAACTCGGTCTGACCGAGAATGAAAAGTTCCACTACAAGCGCGATTACCGCGATCAGGACATCGTCATTCTGACGGTGCGGGTGGACTTCTCCGAGCCCCGGGACGCAACCGGAACAGTCGTTCGTTTGCGGTTCGGAGACAACGGTCTTGAAGCGACCATGGCTTATGACGTGCAGGCGTTCCTGATGCAAGCACAGAGTTACTCCATGGGCAGTCCACCGGTGTGCCCCAAGTGTTCATCCAGCGTACGAAACATGACGGCCCGATTTTGCGGAGCGTGCGGAGAATCGTTGGAGCCGAAGGAGGCGGGACCTGAATCCTCGCCGGCAGTGTCGGGAGCACCTGCGGCAGCGCCGGCGTTGCCTGACATGGATGCTGCCGTCGGCAGCCACTTGGAGTGAGACCGCAAGGCGCAATGGTCGCTAATCGCCACAAACCGTTCCGATCTGTAATTATACATGTATCGCTTTCTTGCCATCCTGATCGGATCGGCCGCTTTCTGGTGGGCCTCGGGTGACTGGAGTTGCGTGCTGGTGTTCGTGATTCCGGCCTGTGCGGTCGCGGACTTCATGTTGGAGCCGGTGATTTGTGGACTGCGTGAGAAAACGGCGCGGCGTCGGAACCTGGCTCGTGTGGCGGTGAGCGGGATCATTGGCCTGGTGACCGGTCATTTGATGCGGGTCACGCCGCAGTGGGCCTTTCAGGAGGCCCTGAAGATAGATCCGCCGCCGGGCATCAAGGTCCAGGACATTCACCGCCATTATGAGGGCGGTCCTGGCGAGCATACGCTGATCATGGAGTGCAGGGCGACGGATGCCGCGATCGATGAAATACTGAAGCAGTTTCCTCCGGCAGTTGATGATCCTCAAACACGCAAGTGGATTGAGGCTGGGTCCGATTGGAATGCGGCGATTCATCTGGATGATCATCTTGCGACCTTTCCGTTCAGCAGATTTACGTTTGGCTGGATTAAGCCGATGAGTCAGTTTCAGTTTTATCAGCTGGGCCTTGGGAACGATGGCTTGACCTATCCCGGTAATGTGACTGTTCTTTGGGAGCCCACGAGCCTTCGGGCCATCCTTGTGCAAAGGCGCTATTGATCCCCTATGTCCCTCGACCTCACCATCGACCGCAGCAAGGACGACGTGACCTCCGCGATCTATGAATACGCGGCGCGGCGCGGGCTCTCCGCCACGACGCCGTGGTATCTCGACGGTATTCGCATAGAGGACGCCCGCGCCCAAGCGGATGAAAAACCCCCGGGCAACGGCAGCACTTTTTGGGGCTCGTTTTCGGCCATGTTCTCGTCGGCTCCGGCCGGCCCCGTTGTCAGCATCGAGATGAGCAAGCGCAAGAAGAAGACACGGGTCGTGATGTCGCTGGGCGACCATCCCGGAAGCGTGGCCCTGGCCCAGTCCCTGCGCACCTACCTGCAGGACAACCGGGCCTACGACGTGCAGACCCCGCTGACGTGCTCGCGCTGCGCCGCGCAGATCATCCATTTCATCGCCCGCTTTTGCGGCCGCTGCGGCCAGCCCCTGGGCACCTTTGTCCCGGTCGATTCGCTGCCGCAGCGAGTCGAGTCGCTTCCGCCTTTGCCCGAATCGCGCGTGTCCGCGTGGATCGAGCGGAGGGAGGCGTCGTCCGAGCAGGTGCGATCGGAAATTGCCGAGCCGACCAAATCGTTCGAACGGGAAGTGGTGTCGCCGCGGGTGGTCGTCGAGCGGGCCGATCCGGTCGTGGTCGAACCGGTGGTCCAAGTGGAACCGCCCACTGCCGAGCCGGTCGCGCCGCCGGTTAAGCAGACGACTGAGCCGCGGCGGCAGAAGCTCGCGGAATCGGAGCCGGCGACGGAAGTCGATTGAATTGAACCGCGGCGGAGGGCTGTCGTCCGCCAGGGGATAAAATGTAGAATGTAGAATGAAGAATGTAGAAGTGAAGAGTCTGTAGCCTGGGGTAAGGCCCGCCGTTTTTCTTTCTACATTCTACATTCTTAATTCTACACCTGCCTTGGAGTTTGCCATGAGCTTGTTCAAATCGTCCGAAGACCGCCGCATCGAACGCGACATCAAGATCCGCCAGGGCATCCGGCGGATCGAGAAATCCATCTCCGAGCAGAACAAGTTCACCGATGAGTTCATCCGCAATGCCCGGCGGGCCAAGGAGATCGGCGACAACGGCCAGTACATCTTCATTCGCAATTCGATCAAAAAGACCGCCACGGTCAAGAAGATGCTGGAGCGGCAGCTTCTGGCGGTGAAGAACGCGCTGATCGTCAAGCGGCAGGCCGAGGCCTCGAGCGACTTCGCCGAGGCCATGGGCACCATGGCCCGCGAGATCGGACGCATGTTCGGCGAGACCGACCTGACGCGGACCCAGCTCGACTGGGAGAAGGCCATGGCCCAGAGCCAGAGCATGGAGGAGCGGATGAGCATGTTCCTCGAAACGGTAGAGGACATCGCCGCCAGCGACACCGAGGCCGTGCCGAAGGAGATCGTGACCGATCAGGAGATCGACGCGATGATAGAGGCCGAGAGTCAGGCCGAGCATGCCAAGGATGTGGATGATCTGGATGCCCTGCGGGCGGAGCTGAATGCGGTGAAGAATACGGGAGCGAAAGAGGCGAAGTGATTATTGCTGGATCAAGAACCAGCGAAGCTTAATGAAGGTGAAGTCTCGCAAAATCGTAATGAAGCACTGTCCAATGTGCGGATTGGCAAGAGTTCGTCGAGGGCGTGTTCGCGTGTCGCCCTATCTCGGCGGCAAATCCGTGAGAGTCACAATCGAGACTTGCAACGCCTGCGGCGAACGATTTTTCGACATGGCTGCGATGGGGAGACTCACGAAGGCTCGCCGAGCTGCCCAAGCCGCGGCCAAACCGGCGATGGTGAAAACAAGGCCCAGTGATAGGTAGTGCCCTAAGTTTTTCGCATTTCCAAACCGAGTCTGCCGGAACCACTGCATTTGAAACGCGTCTAATGCACAAATCGGCGCGAACTCCGCGCTCGTAAATGTCCACAGCAAAGGAGCCAGAATGAACTTGCGAATTTGGCTTGGAGCAATATGTCTCTCCACGACAGTATGCGCCTTGGTCTGTCACTCGCAGTCGCCGGCACAGGCTGACAAGCCGACACACAGAGATTCCTACGGCTTTGAGGCCGTTGACATCAAATTAGAACATCGCAAGGAAACATGGACTATTCGCCGTGAGAAGGGCGGCGTCGCCATTGCGGTGAAGGCAGAATCTGGCGATCGCGTCGTCAGGCCGACTGAGTTTCAGGGCATTGGAAGCCCCATTCGGGTGGCAGCGACCAAATTGGAATACCCAATTGAGGCTGGTGGATATCTGAGTTTCGTGGGTGTGGCCATCGAGTGCGAGCGGCCGGATCAAAAAAAGCTCGAGTACAGAATGGCGCTTTCTGCCGGCTCTCCCGAGCACTGGTCATTGAGTGACCCCCTGGCCGTTCGCGCCGCGGACAATCCATTCCATTCGATCGCAGTTGGGCTTCCCGGTGGTGATTCCGTCATGATGACGTTGCAATCGCTTTCGCGCGGTGCGGACAAAGACAAGATCGAGACGGAGCTTTTCGTCAATCATTGCCCGATCGGAACGCCAATGGGTGGGGCGCCGCTGCAACGTTATAGGTTCAATCCAATTGTTGTGCGGACTGGACCTGAAAACCTGGCTCCCACAACCGCTCCAAGCAGCACGACGAAACCAGTGTCAGACTGACCATTATCAATCTGCCTCATGTTCAGCAACTTGTGATGTCGGCTGCGTTGTCGCCTTCGCCGGTGCCTTGGCGATCAGCTCTTCGATCGCCCGCTCAAGTTCCTGGCCGCGCAGGTTCTTGTATCGAACGATTCCCTCATGATCCAGCACGAAAAGCGTCGGCCAGCCGCTCACTTCCCACGCCCGGGCGATTTGATTCTGCGCCGGTGAGCCGCCCCAGATGTTCGGCCAGGTGATCTTCTCGTTTTCCATCGTCTTCTTCAGAGCCGACCGGCTCTGATCGCTGTTGATCCCCAAAAGCGTGAATGGCTTGTCGGCATACTTCTTGGCCATCTCCCGCTCATGGGGCAACATCGCGCGGCACGGGCCTCACCAGAATCCCCAGAAATGCAGCAGCACCACTTGTCCGTGAAATTGCGACAGGCGTATTTCCTTGCCGTCGGCATCGGGTCCGACGATGTCCGGCGCCTCCATGCCGATGCCGGTGCCCTGCGTGGTTTTGATGAGGGCCTCGGCCTCGGCCGCGGCGGGCGTGCCGGCGTAGTCGGCCACGAGCATCTTCAGGATGGACTTGGCTTTTTGCCGCGGCGGCTCAGCCTTCCCTGTTGGAGTATCGCCAGACGTGCCCGAGATATAGTAAGTCTGGGCGATGTTGAACCAGGCCAGTCCGCGCGTCGCCTTGTCGGGGTTCTTTTCGGCGACGGCCTGGTAGATCCGCATCAGCGGCTCGATGCCCAGTTGAAACGAAAGGTAGCGCATCGGCGGCAGGGCATCCTTGATCGCCGGGTCGGCCACGTGATCGCGCTGCAGCCGCTCTACAGCCCATGCAACCGCGACCTTGCCGCCCGTGGGAATGCCCGCGGCGTTGCGCGAGTTTTTCAGCATCCACACCAGTGCAGGCATCGCCGCCGGTTGGCCCGCGTTCGCCTCGGCAAACGCCTGAACCTCGGGCAACGTCTCATTGGCAGGATGCTTGGTCAGGTCGATCGACGCGCCGTTCTGGCTGGATGACTCGATGAATGCGCGAACCGCGTCGTCGTACGACTTCACGATGGTTTCGAGGCTGTCCGCGGCCCGGGCGGGCGCAAACATTGCCAGCAGGCACAACGTGGCGCCGGCGGCATTCGTTCGCAATCTCTGGCGGTATTCCAATGCCATTTTCTCCAGACTTTGCGGCTCCCTGTGGAACCATCGCCGGCCGACCGGCTGGGCAGGGCGAGCCATACAGCGTAACTGGACGAAGCCGCATGCGGCAAATTCTGACGCGGTTTCCCCGCAGAATCCGCGGATTTGAACCCGAATGCAGTAGAGGACGTACTAACGCCGGACGGGAATTTCAATCCTAATATTAGGCAGGTCGCACGGTCGAAGTGAAGCGTCTCCCCCAGCCCGACCTGCCACGATCCGCTCTCCCGCATGGATCGAAAATCGACCGCCGCGCAGAACATGCCGTCGGCGCGCTGCCGTGCCCGATATCACCGCGACGTCGCGCCGCCGACATCAGGCGATGTGAAAATTTTTTTTGCATCGCAACAGAGTCGGACCGCGTGGAACCCAAGCGCCGTGTCCGACCGGGTTTATCGGTCAGACGCGCAAAATGAGGAGTGAACCGCATTTTCAATACTGGGGAAGCGGTCGGCTTCGACCGATGACGGGGTGTATAATTGTCCAGCGAGTCATTGATCAATGACTCCGTGGGGAGCCTGAACATGGCATCACACGACTTACGGCGCATCCTGACAGGTTGGGACTACGAACCACACCAGATCACCGTGCGGAAGATCGCCGGCGACGACGGTACGGTGAAGATCCAGATGCGGCTGCCCTTGGGCGTGCTGCAAATGGAAGTCACCGGCCGACCGGACGGTTCTCGGCCGCATGGCTTCGAGTCCCTGCTCGAACACCACGAGAACCGCCTGGCCGACTACCAGCGGCGCAATGGCACCGACCTGGGCTTTGAAGTCAGCCCGGACGACAGCCAGGCCCTGCGCGACGAGTCGGTGATGTACTACCACCGCTATCTGGCGGAGTTCGTGCTGGAGGAGTTCGACACGGTCGAACGAGACACGGCGCGAAATATCCGCGTGCTCGATCTCTGCCGGCGCTATGCCCGCGAGGAGAGCGATCGGCTGGTGCTCGAGCAGTACCGGCCCTACCTGGTCATGATGAACACGCGAGCCCAGGCGCACAGCGCTCTGCGCAGCGGTTCGCTCAAGACCGCCCTGGCCCGGGTGAACGCGGGTCTCACGACCATCCAGAACATCTACGAGGAGAATCTCGACGAGGGCGAGGAGGCCGAGGAGTCCACCGAGGCTTCGATCCTCGAATCACTTCGCGACGAGATCATCGCCCGGCTGCCGGCCGATCCGGTCGAGAAGCTGGAGCGCGATCTGGAGAGGGCTTTGCGCGAAGAGCGCTATGAGGATGCCGCCCATCTGCGTGATCAGATGAGCGAGGTCCAGGCGCGTCGTCGCGCGGAGGCCGCGCCCAAGAAGAGTCGCAAGAAGCCGTAATCACGAATTGAGTAGTGCTTTAGATACCCAAGAGGCGATCGCTCGCGCGGTCGCCTCTTTTTATTGGTGGTTGTATTACGAGTGTTGCTCCGAATCGCGAATAGCAATGATCGCATCTGCGATCTTCTGCGACGCCTCCCGATAGGCCTCGCGATCCTTCTCCCGGCCCTTGAACTCTGACAAGTCCACCGGCTTGCCGAAGCGGACGCGGGCACGCTGCCGCATGAGCAGCGGCTTCATCACGCTTTGCGTGTATTCAATGCCGTCGATGTAGGCGGGAATCACGGTCGCCCCGCTTCGCAGCGCCAGCAGCCCCACGCCGTCGCGCACTTCAAACGGCTCCTTCGGATCGCGAATGCCGCCCTGTGGGAAGATTCCAAGACATTTGTCGTGAGACAGGTGACGCAACGCCGCCTTGACCGACGCCGTATCCACGCCGCTTCGCGTGACCGGCACTGCGTCGACTGATTTGAGCAGGCGATTGAAAAGCGGGATCTTGGTGAACTCGGCCGCGATCATGTAACTGATGTAGCGATTGGGTGATCCTGCATTGAGCGCGAACGGGTCGAGGGTGGAGTTGTGGTTCGCGGCCACGATGACCGGTCCGTCATAGGGAATGGTGCACAGTCCCGGACGCCTCAAGCGGTGCCAGAATCGGCAGTGAAACGCGCTGAGGTTTACCCAGAACGTAATGGCCGGTCCCCAGCGGCCTCGACCGAGTCGCAATCGCGTGGTCCAGATGCCGAAACAGAGCAGCAGCAGCGACGCTGCGAGCATGATCCACGCGATGGCTCGATCGATTGCGCCCCAATCGGGGATGCCGATGATGCCGGTGGCCAGAAGCAACCCGGCCATGGTGAAGAGGTCATGCACTCCGAAGACGCGTCCGCGCAGGTGGTTTGGGACGATGCGCTGCAGCATTGCGTTAACGCTGACTTGAATGCCCGCGCCGAAGAACCCGACGAAGAAGAGGGCACTGCCGCAGATGAAGCGATTCCAGTGCCAGGCCGTGCCGGCGGCGAGTACCACGCCCGCGAGCCCGGCGAACTTAAGCGACCAGGAGATGGCCAGCGGACTTTTCAGAGTCGGGCCGATGATGGTCAGGACCACAGATCCGACAAGCAAACCCACGCCGAGCAAGCCCTGATAGAGGCTTATGTCTTGATAATTTCCGTGGAAGACCTCCTTGACTATCGCGGGGATCAGGCTGCGCACAATCGATGCGGCCACCCAGAGCACGACGGCCACGACAATGATCTCTCGCACCAATCTATGGCGGCGCACATAGCGAAAGCCCTCCGCGACCGCGGAGAGGCCCTGATCGGACGAAGGCGCGGAGGTATTCGCCGGCGGCCGGATCAGGAATAGGCAAATGGCACTTGCAATGAAAGTAGCCGCGTCAAGGCGGAAGTTGGCCGTCGGGCTGTAATTCTGCGCGAGGTACCCGCCGACCACTGCAGAGACAATCGTCGCGATCATGCCCAGCCCTGCGGTCATGGCGTTGGCCCGCACGAATTGATCGGGCCGCACCAACGTGGGCAGCAGGGCCAGCCTCGCCGGCGAGAACATGGCGGCGAAGACTCCCAGGGCAATCAGCGGAATGATCGCGACCTGAAGCTGGAGGGGATGGGTGATCGCGTCATAGCCGGGCAGAATCCACGATTGCAAGCCCGCCAGGATGCGGAACATCTCGAACATGATCACCATGCGGATGAGGTCCGCGGTAATCATGATCAACCGGCGCGGCACGCGGTCGGCCAGGGCGCCGAAGATCGGGCCCAATAAGAAGAAGGGGGCCATGAAGGCGAAGGTCATGACCGCCTGCCGCCGCGTGATGTCGCCTTCGAGCGACTCCATGGCATGCTGCCAGCGGAGCAGGGCGACCTCGGACAGATGATCGCCCAGCGCACTGATGCCATAGGCTGCCCACAGGAGCACGAAATTCCGGTTGAGCAGCAGGTTGGCGGGCCGAAGCCGGTCGTCGGCGCGGCGAGCGGCGTCATCCACGCGAGTTGTCGATGGAATGCTCATGAGGCGGGAAGGATAAGGCATCGCAGCAGGTGCGAGAATCCTGCATCGTTGGGGCGAAAATCCCGGCTTCCTCCAGCTTTTCGACCTATTTTTTGCGGCCGTTTCGTCGTCGTGATAGGATAGAGGCGGCGAAAATCAGCCGATTTTCCATGGGTCGTGGGCGGCAGACCGGGCTGGGTCCGTTTTCGCCGACGCCGCGCCGACCTCACTTGACCGGAGCTTCAGATATGGCACTCTTTCGACGCGCCCGCGTCTGCATGGTGATTCTGTCCCTGGCCGTCGCGATTACGACGGTCCGCGCCGGCGACGGCGAGTCGCGGCGATCGGCCGACACCGCAATCTTCTCGGAATCGGTTTATCTGTCCGACGTTGGTTACCTCGCCAGTGACGAGCTGGAGGGGCGCGGCACCGGACAGCCGGGCATCGACGTGGCCGCCGAGTACATCGCCAAGGAGCTGGAAGCCGCCGGGGTTAAGCCCGCGGGCGACAACGGCACCTTCTTCCAGAACTTCACGCTCAAGCTCAAGTCGCGCATTGGCGACGACACCAGGCTGACCTACGCGGTCAACGATCGACGCACCTACAAGACCGCGGCCCCGGGTGAGGATTACACCCCGCTGCCGTTTTCAGACAACGGTCCATTTTCGGGAGAGGTGGTCTTCGCGGGTTACGGCATCGAGGATGAAGACCTCGGCTACGACGATTTCAAGGGCGTGGATGTCGAGGGCAAGGTTGTGCTGGTCCTGCGCCGCGCGCCCAAGTTCGACGATTTCAGCCCGCGGGCCATGTCGTTCATGGCCAAGGCCCAGGCGGCCGCGTCTCGCGATGCCACGGCGGTATTGGTCGTGAACCCGACCGACGACGAAGAGGGTGACAAGCTTTACTCGATGGATTCCGGCGGCGCGGGCCGGCGGGGCGGCTTCAACTTCGGCGGCAATAGCATTCCCATCATGCACATTCGTCAAGCGCTGGCCGACACGCTGCTCAAGGCCGGCGGGCTTGGCGGTCTGGCCGAGGTGCAGAAGAAAATTGAAAGCGGGGAGAAGCCCGCTTCGGCGCTGCTCAAGGGCGTGCGAGTCAAGGGCAATTGCAAGGTCGAGCCGGTCGATTCGCCCGTGCGAAACATCGTCGGCATGATCCCCGGCACCGGTCCGCAGAAGGACGAGATCATCATCATCGGCGGTCACTACGACCACCTGGGCATTCGCAACAAGGGCGACGCCAAGTTCAACCCTGCCAAGGACATCAGCAATGGCGCCGATGACAACGGTTCGGGCACGACCGGCGTGATGATGCTGGCCCGGGCCTACGCCAAGCAACCGCCGAATCGCTCGATGCTGGTAATGCTGTTTACCGCCGAGGAAATCGGCCTGCTCGGTTCGCAGCATTTCGCGAAGACGCCAACGGAGGGGATCGACCTCAAGAAGTGCGTGGCCATGCTGAACTTCGACATGATCGGGCGGCTGAAGGACAACAAGCTGGAAGTCGGCGGCATGCGCACCGGCAACTTCCAGGACATGATCCACAAACTGGCGGAGCCCTACGAGTTCCGCATCATCGACGGCGGCGGCGGCCGTGGGCCGTCGGATCACACCTCGTTCTACAACAAGAACATCCCGGTGTTGTTCCTCTTCACCGGCATTCACAAGCAGTATCACCAGCCCGAGGACGACACGCCGCTGCTGAACGTCCCCGGCGCGATCAAGATTGTTCGTTTCGCAGCCGACGTGATCGACACCATCGACGCCGCGCCGTCGCGACCGCCGTTCAAGACCGATACCACCCGCGAGACGCTGTTGAATCAGGATGCACCGGTTACGGCCGCCGCGCCGCTGGCCGGGCCCGCGCGGCCAGGCGTTAAGCTGGGCGTCATTCCCGGCGAAGGCGGCGAGAAGGGCCTCGCCATCGCCGAAGTGCAGGATGACACGCCTGCGAAGCGCGCGGGCGTAAAGGTGGGCGATCGTATTAGGAAGATTGGTGATGCGAAGATCACTGATCGCCCGTCGTTGCTGGCGGTATTGGGCAAGATGAAGCCGGACGATAAGACGATGATTGTCGTCGATCGCAACGGCAGCGAGATGAAGCTGGATGTGTCGTTCGGTTCGCCTACGGCCGTTGCCGCAAAGCCGGCTGCTCCGGCACCGCAGGCCCGACCGGCTGCGGCCCCCGCGAACTCTGCATTTGCTGATCGGCGGATTCGTGCGTTGCTTGAGTCCGAGCCCGCGCAGGACAGCGATGGCAATGCAATGAATTGCAAGTATCGCGTGGT
>CAYXEY010000007.1:11654-15279 GCA_964464105.1 uncultured Planctomycetaceae bacterium | reverse complement strand
GACGACAAGTTGTCGATCGTCGTCTGGCCGCAGCATGATCAGCCGGAGTTTGACGGCTGGGTTCGCAATCAAACGCGAACACAGATCATGGACGTGATTTCGCGATTCATGTCTAACGCTTCCCTCACTAATGTCGAGATCAAGTACGGCACTTCCCGGGAAATCGAAGGCAGCGACGAACTCGTAATCTCAATCCAGCGATACAAGAACGGTGGAATCTTCTCGCACGCCGGCGCTCAGCACGAATCGAGAACTGTTGCCGCACACGGCGTCGCCGGCGGCGGCGCTTCTCCGCACGGCCAGGCCTTCAGCGGTGGCGATCACGGCCACGAGAAGGACGACGCCGCGGTGACGCCGAAGATGCCTCCGGTCCGCCTCGGCATTTCGCCAACCTATGCCCCCGAGGACGGCGAGGGCTTCCCGATCAGCGCCGTGGCGGAGAACGGCCCGGCGGCGAAGGCCGGCATGAAGGACACCGATCGCATCCTGAGGATCGGCTCAAAGAAGGTGACCGACGTGTACAGCTACATGGCCTCACTGACCGAGTTCCGCCCGAACCAGGTGATCGACGTCGAGGTCCTGCGCGAGGGCAAGCGCGTGGTGCTCAAGGTCAAGTGCGACGCCCAGAAGCCGACCGAGCCGTCGTAGAACGATTCATGATGCTGTTGTTTGGGTGCCACTGGCAGCTTGCTGCCAGTGCGAGGGTGGGAGGGACTCCGCCCCGATAGAGCTACTCTCGACGGCAGTGCACCCTCGCATGCTCACTGGCTGACGAGCAGCCAGTGGCACACCCTCGCCCAATCTCGCCCAGTAGCGCAACGATTCGTTCTGCATTTACAATGCCCCCGTGAACGATTCCCACGTCTCCATCGTCGGCGCCGGCCTGGCCGGCACGCTTATCGGCACAGCCCTGGCCAATGCCGGACATCGCGTCGATATCTACGAGCGTCGTCCTGACCCCCGCGCCGGCGGCGCGGCGGCCGGGCGCTCGATCAACCTGGCCATCAGCGTCCGCGGCCTGCATGCCTTGCGGCAGATCGGTCTCGAAAAGGACATCCTCGACGTCGCCGTGCCCATGCGCGGACGAATGATCCACGCGCCGACGGGCGAAACGATGTTTCAAGCCTACGGCGTGAGCGATGGCGATGCGATCAACAGCGTCTCACGGCTTGGGCTGAACATTGCGTTGATCAACGCCGCGCTCCGCCGCGACAATTTAAAGATTCACTTCGATCATCGCGCTGTCGACGTCAACCTCGACACCGCCACCGTCGACTACGAACGGTCTGACGGGTCGCATGTGAGGGTGCAATCCGACTGGATCGTCAGCGGCGACGGCGCCTTCTCGGCCGTGCGCGGCGCGATGCAAAAGCTCGACCGCTTCGAGTATTCGCAGCATTACCTCGAACATGGTTACAAGGAACTGACCATTCCCGCGGGGGCCGGTGGGGCGTTCATGATGGAGAAGAACGCCCTGCACATCTGGCCGCGGCATTCCTACATGATGATCGCCCTGCCCAATCGCGACGGCTCGTTCACCTGCACGCTGTTTTGGCCCTTCGACGGACCGAACGGCTTCTCCAGCCTGAGCACGGACAGCGATATTCATCGCTATTTCATGGAGCACTTCCGCGATGCCGTGCCGCTGATGCCCACGCTGATGGAGGACTACCAGCGCAACCCGGTCGGAAGCCTGGTGACCGTGCGCTGCGGGCCGTGGAATTACAAGGACAAGGCGGTTCTGCTCGGCGATGCGGCCCATGCGGTCGTGCCGTTCTACGGTCAGGGAGCCAATGCGGCGTTTGAAGATTGTGTGGTGCTGGCCGAGTGTCTCGCGGCGCGGCCGCATGATCGAACCGCAGCTTTGAATGAGTTCTTTCATCGACGCAAAGTGCACGCCGACACGCTGGCCAATCTGGCAATTGAGAACTTTGTCGAGATGCGCGACAAGACCAGCTCGCACCTGTTTCATCTGCGCAAGAAGAGCGAAAAAGTGCTGGCAAAATGGTTTCCGAAATGGTACCTGCCGCTTTATGGCATGGTCACCTTCAGCCGCACGCCCTATGCCGACGCCGTACGACGCGCAGCCATTCAGGATCGAGTTGTACTGTTTGTGCTGTCGGTAATCGCCGTGCTGCTAACCTCACTGGTCTTGAGAATCATCTATTGAATTCGCCGCCGGAGATTGCCCATGGCGCTGACCTACACCGACTACCTCGATCTCGAAAAGCTGCTCACCCTGCAGCGCCCTCGTTCCGAGCCTGCCGAGCATGACGAGACGCTCTTCATCATCATCCATCAGACCTACGAACTATGGTTCAAGCAGGTGATGCACGAGCTGGACAAGGTCAAGCGCGACTTCATCGCCAACGATTTGTGGAGCGCGGTGCATACCTTCAAGCGGGTGCGGACAATTCTTAAGACACTGGTGACGCAGGTGGACGTGCTGGAAACCATGACGCCGATGTCATTCGGCAGCTTCCGCGATCGACTTGAGACGGCTTCGGGCTTTCAATCGGCGCAGTTTCGCGAGCTGGAGTTCCTGCTGGGCTACAAGCGCAGCGACATGGACTTCGCTGCATTGTACGGCGCGCACACCCCGGGATACGCCGCGGTCCAGAAGCGTTTGCACGAGCGCAGCCTGGTTGATTACTTCTATTACTTCCTGTCTGCCAACGGCGTGGACATTCCCGAGGCGGTCATGCGACGCGACGTGATGCTAAGCAACGCGCCCGACGAGGCCGTTCAGGCGGGGCTGCTGCACCTGTACAAGACGCGTCCGGAGCTGGCAATCCTGTTCGAGATGATGACCGATTTCGACGAGGGACTTCAGGAATGGCGATACCGCCACGTGATGCTGGTCATGCGCACCATTGGCAACAAGAGCGGCACCGGCGGATCAAGCGGTGTGGAGTTCCTGAAGCGATCGCTGTTCAAGCCGGTGTTTGCGGATTTGTGGGCCATTCGCCACCAGTTGTAGGATTCGCCACGCATGCTGTACGACATCACGCCGCCGATTTCACCCGCACTATGCGTCTGGCCCGGCGACACGCCGCCGACGCGCCAGATTCTCTGCGACATGAAGCAGGGCGCGAATATCACGCTGTCGACGCTGCACGCCACCGTGCATCTTGGCGCTCATGCAGACGGTCCCAATCACTATGGCAACGATGCGCCAGGCATCGATGTTCGCTCGCTCGATTATTACATGGGACCGTGCCGCGTCGTGTCCGTACCGACCTCCCGCAATATGCGTGTCTCGATTGATGCGTTCGATGCGGCGTTGGAGCGGGTTGCATTGCCGATCGCTTCGCTTCCTGCCCGCGTGCTGATTGCAACCGGCACCTACCCTGACCCCACGAACTTCAATGAAGACTTCGCCGGACTGGAGCCTTCTCTCATTGACACGCTGAGCGTCCGCGGCGTGCGGACGATCGGAACCGACGCCCCCAGCGTCGATCTGTTCACCTCGAAGGATCTGCCTGCCCATAATCGGTTTCTCGCCAACGACATGGCCATTCTCGAAGGGCTCGTGCTGAATGATGTGCCCGAGGGTGATTACGAGTTGATCGCGCTGCCGCTCAAGCTGGTCGGTTTCGATGCCAGTCCGGTCCGGGCGATTTTG
>CAYXEY010000007.1:0-11638 GCA_964464105.1 uncultured Planctomycetaceae bacterium | reverse complement strand
CGTGTGCCACTGCTTCAAGCAGTGCGTCTGCCGGGTGCGTCCACTTTTGCCCGCACTGCTTGAAGCAGTGGCACACGAGGTCGACAAGTTCATTGATCATTGCAAGGGATTCCGCGAATCAATAACATATTGACATACTGGAGACATCATCATGCCGACCGACCCGCGCGTGGATAAGTACATTGAGAAAGCCGCCGACTTTGCACAGCCCATCCTTGTGTACCTCCGCGAGACCGTGCACAAGGCCCATCCTGAGATGGAGGAAACGCTCAAATGGGGGATGCCCAGCTTCATGCACAAGGGCATCGTCTGCGGCATGGCGGCCTTCAAGAAGCATTGCACCTTCGGCTTCTGGAAGCACTCGCTGATGGTGGACAAGTCCAACCCCGATGCCAACAAGGACGAAGAGGCCATGGGCAACTTCGGCCGCATCACCAGCGTCAAGGATCTTCCGTCGAAGAAGGAGCTGATGGCCCTGGTGAAGAAGGCGGTCAAGCTGAATGAAGACGGCGTGAAGATCAAGATTCAGAAGAAGCCCAAGGCGCCGCTGGTCGTGCCCAAGGAGCTCACCGCGGCGCTCAAGAAGAACAAGAAGGCCCAGGCCACCTTTGACGCATTCTCATACAGTTGCAAGAAGGAATACGCCCAGTGGATCGCCGAGGCCAAGACCGAGGCCACGCGCGACAAACGCCTGGCCCAGGCCATCGAATGGATGTCCGAAGGCAAGCAGCGGAATTGGAAGTATCAGAATTGCTGACGCTACCAGCAACGGCCGTATGACAGTGCTTCCCAACTCTTACTGGGGCTTTGCATCGCCCGTCACGGTCAGCTCCTTCGGCTTCGGCAATCCCAGATCCTTAATCTGGTCCAGCATTAGCTTCTTATCGCCGACGAGTACCATCACCCCGGATTCGAGGGGTGTCGCCGTCCGGGCCAGCGTCGTCAACTTGCCCGCGTCCACCTTGCCGATCATGCCCAGATCTTCGCCAATCGTGGAAAACGGCAGTCCGTTGCGGTCCAGCACCGCGGCCACGCCGAGGATGCCGCGCAATCCCTGGAACGCCTGGATCGTCTCCGTCCGCTCCTGCTGAGCCGCCTTGGCCGATTCATCGTCGCTCACACCCTTGTCGCGCAGCAGCTTGAACTCGTTTAGAAACTCCTTGATCGACGCGCCGGTCACCTCGGCCTTCACGTTGGCTCCGGCCGAGAAATAGCCGGTTGTCGGCGCCATCGAGAAGTTCGAACGTGCCCCGTAGGTGTATCCGTTTTTCTCGCGCAGGTTCTGGTTCAGGCGACTGGTGAAGCTGCCGCCGAGGATGGTGTTCAACATCGAAAGCGGGACGCGGTCCGGCGTTTTGTACACCGGGCCGGGCATGAAAAAGCGAACGACGGTCTGCACCGCGCCGGGCTTGTCAACGATCACGAGTTCCGGTTGTGCATGCGTGGGCTCGGTCGCGGCCGGTACGACCGGCGGCTTCCATCCGGCGGGCGTGGTCCACGAGGCGAACACCTTTTCAAGAGCCGCCTTGGCCTCTTCGGCGGTCACGTCGCCGGCGACCAGCAGCTTCGCGTTGCCCGGGACGAACCGCGCCGCATGGCAGGCCTTGATGTCGTCGAGCGTCAATTTACCTACCGTCGTCTCGGTCCCGCTGACCGGTCGGCCGTAAGGGTGATTGTCGCCATAATAGGCCCGCATGCCGACCTTGGTCGCTATGACGGGCGGTTCGTCGGCCTCGCGCCGCAAGTCGTCGATGTGCAGATTGCGCACGCGGTCCCAGTCGGCCGCGTTCATCTTCGGCCGTACGATCGCATCGGCGTACAGGGCCAGCGCCGCGTCGAGATTCCGCTTGAGCACTGACAGACCGACGTTGACCGACTCCTGATCGGCGGAGGAGCTGAATGAGGCGCCCAGCATGTCCAACGCATCTGAAAACGCCAGCGCGTCCTTATCCCCCGCACCCTCTTCCAGCATCTGCGCAGTCAGAAGGGTCGCGCCCATCTTTGCCGGATCGTCGCACTTCGCCCCGCCGCCCAGCAGCAGCGAGACACTGACGAGCGGCAATTCGCTCTTGCGCCAGTGCTTTACCTCGATGCCATTCGAGAGCTTAAACGTCTCCGGCATTTGTGGCTTGAATTCACCGGCATCGGCAAGCCCCGGCTGCTGCTCGCGCGGGTCTCCCTCGATCGCCTCGCCGGCCGGCAGCACGCGCATGATCAGCCGCGCGTCCGGCGTCAGCGTCTTGCGGGCCCACGACGTCACGCCGGCAACAGTCGCATTGCGATAGCGATTCAGATCGGTCTCGAAGCCATCCGGCGTGCCGAGGTAGAAGTTGTACTCATTCAGCGCGTCGGCCTTGTTGAGCAGTTGCTGAAGGCCGGCGATCATGCCGACTTCCTTGGACACCTGGTTGCGCTTCAGTTCATCCGCGGTCGGGCCATCCTTCAGCAACCGGGCCAGCTCCTCGTCCACGGCCTTCTCGATCTGATCGAGAGTCACCTCGGGCTTGGCCATCACGTTGATGTAGAACAGCGAACCGAGATACATCGAGGCCTGGGCCGCCGAGACATCGGTCGCGATCTTGTCGTCGAAGACCAGCCGCTTGTAGAGCCGGCTGCTCTTGCCGCTGGCCAGGACATCGGCCACCAGGTCCATCTCGGCGTCGCCGTCCTTGAACCGGGCGGGGCTGTGATAGACGAACGTCGATCTCGCGAACTGCACCTGATCGGTCAGCGTGATCCGCTTGACCTCCTTGAGCGTAATCGGCCCGGCGGACTTGTGCACCGGATCGTTGCCGCGCGGCAGGGTGCCGAAGAGTCTGGCCACGATCGGCTTGATCTCATCGCTCTTGAAATCGCCGGCGACCACCAGCGTCGCGTTGCACGGCACATAATAGTTGGCGAAGAAATTCTTCACGTCGTCGACCGTGGCCGCCTCCAGATCCTCATGCGAGCCGATCACGGTGTGTCCATAGGGATGTTCCTTGGGAAACATGAGTTCCGTGATCAGCAGGTCGGCCTTGCCGTAGGGCTGCATCTCGCTGGTCTGCCGCCGCTCGTTGCGCACCACGTCGCGCTGCAGGTTCAACTTCTCCAGGGTCATCTCCTTGCCCAGGTCCTCAAGCCGGTCGGCGTCGAGCCAGAGCAAGGTGGGCAGCAGGTTGGCCGGACCGAACGAGAAGTAGTTGGTGCGATCCTCGCTGGTGCTGGCGTTATTGAAGCCGCCGCCCTTTTCCATGACCACGTCGAATTGCCCATTGGGCACCCGCCGCGTGCCCATGAACATGAGATGCTCAAAGAGGTGGGCGAACCCGCTGCGCCGATCGGCCTCGTCCTTGGAGCCCACGTAATACCAGATGTTCACGCAGGCCGTCGGCAGCGAGTGATCCTCGTGCAGGATGACGGTCATGTCGTTAGGCAGCCTGTATTTTTCGAACTTGACCTGCTGGGCCCGGGCAGGGGGCGACAGGGCCAGCAGCGCGGCGACGGCCGGGAGGGTGAAAGCGGCGGCAGGGTGAGATCGCATCGACGGTTCCTCGGGTAGGGGATGTTCGGCGCGCGGTTGCCGCGCGCCACCAATCAAATAAGACGGCCACCCATTCGGGATGGCGTCAAGAAACGGATTATACGGTTCTTTGTGAACTGCCTGTCAGAGCCGCCCGTATGGAGCGGTGAGCCGCAAACGGTTGCCCCGGGGTTGCAACGGTTCGGCGCTCCGCTCCGTATGATTCGAGCGCTTTGCTCCGGTCCCGACTCGCGAAGGAGAAGCCATGTTCGCACTGGGCCATCTTGCCATCGGACTATTCATTTGTTTGTTCGCCTGGGAGCCACAGGGCGGCACGAAATCGCCGACGGCGAAAGCAGCGGTCAGTCCCGAAACGGTTCGGACGGGCCGGGTCGAGCTCCTTTCGCGAAAGGCGTACGGTTCCTACGAACGGGCCTGCTTCAGCTTTTCCGTCGGACTGCGGGGCGACAAGTGTCGCAACCGGGTTCACAACAATTATGACCTTCAGTTTGGAAACGGCCCGGACAACTTCTCGGTTCGGATGGTGACCGACGACGAGAGCGTGATTCGAGACCTGGGGGCGAAGACCTTCGAGCAGATTGACTCGCTGCCGCAACTGGAGGCGACAGAATCTCAACAGGTCCCGGCGATCGAGGGTCACGCCTACCTGGTGCTCATCAAGGATCGCGGCCATCGCGGCACCGCGCTGTTCCGCGTCGTCTCGCTGAAGCGCGGTGATCGCTGCACCATCGAGTGGGTGGCGATTCCCGACCTGATCGTGCCGCCCAACGCATTGAACATGGGTGATGACTTGCGCGTCCGGCTGGGCACGCAACTGGCCGGTCAGAAGATCCCGGAGAAGCCGGTTCCGGTGCTGGCGGCGCCGCGGGTGCGGCTGCAACTGCGGGCCGGCGCCGGCGGAGGAAATCCCAACCGCATCGACATGGCCGGAGAGAAGAGCATCTACGTCGACAGGATTTCGGAAGTGCCGCTGTCGTTCGAAAGGCCGGTGACGATGAATGACGACTCGATCGCCTTTTTCAAAGGCGGCATGATTCCCGCCGATAGGCGCTTCATCATCACCAGCGTGACCTGGCGCGGGACGGCCAAAGGCGACACCAACGGCCACGGCGAGCTGATCGTGAGCATCGGCGGCACGGAACTCGTCAAAGAGCGGGACGGGAAGAAGCGGATCCGGGGCGAGTGGGAGGGTCGGATCGAGATCGTGCCCGGCGACGAGTACCGCGTCTTCGCCGAAGTCGCGAACTCGAGCACGGTGGATGTGGAGATTGAAGGCGAGTTCGCGCCGCTGGAGAGCGAGGAGTAGGGCGTGGTTATGGACTCGTTTTTCTTAGTCGCGAGTGCTGCGACGTTACCAGCCTGGGGGGACCCGACCGCCGAAACAAGTGATCGTGTTCGGGGTACCACGTCTCGATTCCGCAGCTCGCAGCGGACGCGCCGCGTCCCCCTCGATGATGCCTTCGTCCGCTGACCACGTGGGACTCTCGCCCGGTCGCAGGGAATGCAGCCCGCTTTGATAGAAGCCGATCACGTGGGTGTGACCGGCTACGCGGCACCCAAAGAAATTAGACCAGGCTGTGGCAAAGGTTTGTCCGCAGTTTGCACCAAGGGTTTCGCAGGTGCGGAACCACCACAGTGGGATGGGGGATGTTGGATGTGGGATGTAGGACCGCTGGTGCGAGAATCCTTTCTCGCACCCACCCTCGGGGGAATCCTTTCCCGTGTGGGCTGGTTTCTCAGCGCGCCGACCCTCTGGGGAATCCATTCCCATGTGGTCAGTTCTCTCAGTGCTCTCGACGTGGGAAGGGATTCCCGCGGCATGGGGTGCGAGATGGGAATCTCGCACCAGCGAGTTGGAGTCATTCGCAACGAGTCTGGCTCGAATCGTCCGCAGGTGCTCGTGCAGGCCGTGCAGCGGATCGAGGCAGCGGATGTCCAGGGACTCGCCGGAGATCAGCGCGCAGCCCCAATGCCCGTGTCCCCAGAACTGAATCTCCGCAATCGGCGCGGGCGCGCCGACGCGGCCTAGCCATGCCAGCGCCTCCCGCCAACTTGCCGCGCCGTGACAGTGGTCGAGTCGTCCCAGCAGGCGATAGAGCCAGCCGCCGATTCGCCAGATCAGCGACAAATTGATGAACCGTCCCCAGCGCTTCTCCGTGGCGTCGTAGATCATCAGGTGAAGGCCGGGTTGGGTTCGGTTCTTGGTCATGCGCACTTCGCCCAAATTTCGATCAACATGTGTCGCGGCGTCTCTTTGTTATTGAGGCATGACCATCTCGAAATCTAGTTGACGTCCCTCGATCTTACTTCTGCGTTACGCGTTCTACGGGTCCGAAGACACAGTCGTAGAAGAAAATTCACTGGAATGGCTTGACAATCAATTAAACTCGTGGTTTAATTGACCTTGACAATTCAATGTCCCTGGAGCACGCAGCAATGCGGTGCCCAATTGGGCCTGAAACGGCGTCGATGAGACGCCGGCACCTTAACTCCGGGCCTTTGGCTCGTCGTCATGGTGTCTCTCGCATCGGACCCTCAGAAGCACGTCAGTGCTGATGAGACTGTGTGCGAGTGGTTGGCCTCGACCTCATGTCGAGTCTGGGCTGCAACCATCCAGGGACCCCAGCTGAATCTGGGCTCGGAGTGCTCAAATGAGTGCTTCATTTGAATTGTTGTCTGATGACCCGACTGATTCGGTGCATCGGATCGCTCTTATACAGGCGGTCTGGCGCGAAATCGAACTGGCCGGTGATTCAGGCGCAGCTACTTGGAAGGCGCTCGATCGTCTTTATGATCGCGTCAAGACGGCCTTGCTTAGGCGACCACCGGACATAGTCCTGGCGGAATCGTTAACTGCAAAGGCTGCCCACTTGATGGCGGGCATTGGATGAGAAAGCGCCTTCCATAACCAAATAATCAAGGCGGATGCCTGATATGGTTCACTTGGGAAGTACGATTAGGTATGTTCGGGAAACAAAGGGACTTTCGCAACAAGAGGCGGCTTCGGACCTAGAGATTTCCAACGTTCACTTGTGCAATCTTGAGCGGGACAAGGCAAATCCGTCTCCCGAATTGCTCGCGCGAATAAATGATGCGTGGAAGGTTGATCTCTACGTACTCTCGTGGTGCCTAAACGGAGACCTTTCGCGGCTTCCACCTGCGATGAGGAAACCAATGGAACAGCTTGTCAATATCTGGCGATCTGAATTGAAAGCAAAGCAGCTGCTTTGACAGACCGCGGCCGGGGGGAAAGGAGTCCCATGCTCGCAATCAAACGGCCATCTATTTTGGCAAAGAAACTTGGAGTTACGCTTGAAGAATTGAAAAGAGTTGCTGAAAGTGTGGAATCGTATTGTCATCGCTTGGAAGTCAGCGATCCTCGAAAACCCGGTCGGCCACGAAGTGTTATCGACATAAGGGGACCATTCAGAAAGATCCAACGACGTCTGCATAACGAACTTTTCTTACCTTGCCTTCAGCCTTCACCTTCGAGTTACGGCGGCGTTCCAGGTCGAAGTATCAAGGACAACGCCTCCGCGCATGCGAAGTCGATTTTCGCGTTCACGTGCGACATAGCTGATTTTTATCCTAGTATTCATTCAAGACGAGTTTACCGGTTCTTTTCTCAGGTTCAGGATTGTTCACCGGACGTCGCCCGACTATTAACAAGATTGTGTACGTATCAATATCACCTTGCGCTCGGACTAGTCACCAGCCCTCTTCTTGCTGACCAGCTTCTGAAAAAAGCTGACGTGCGAATTTCAAGCGCGGCACACGCTGCGGGTATAATTTACACACGCTACGTCGACGACATAACGCTTTCGGCAGACTTTGATTTGAAGAAGAGCGGATTCCCTGACGTGCTTCGTGATATCCTTGGCTCGGAGGGTTTTCGCACGAATCCAACAAAGGACAATGATGGACGATTGGCGGAGTCGAGAGTATTGCTCACGAAGTTAAGGGTGAGGCGTGATGGCAAGCTGGATGTGTCTCGGGAGTATTACGCAGGAGTCTGCAAATCAATCGAGGATCATCAATCATTGGGTTTAGGTGGCCCATTCGAAGGCCCATTCCTTACTGCGAGCCAACTCTATGGACGAGCTCAATTTGTTTGTTGGGTTAACCCTGGGCGAAAAAAGTATCTTTTGTCAAAAATGGGGAGTATTCCATGGGAACCGGTACGCACTGAGGCCACACGACGAGGATTAGTCCCACAGAAACGGAGATTTCTACCAGTCGGGCGGCCGCAAGACGTCTTAGCGCATGGAACCTAGACACGATGGGGGCGAATGAGTATCGATCCACCGGAAATCAATGCTGTCAAAGTGAATGCTTACAGCAAAAAATCATCAAGACCAAAAGTCCGTCCAGACATTTTTCATTAGTTCGAGGAACACGCCAGTTCCTTTTTTTCATTTCATTGGTTCAAGGCGGCTCAATTCAACGTGTGCATCATCGCCAGCATGGGGTCCCTCCAATTGCTTAACGTGCACACCATCGACGAGCGGTACGGGGCCGCCGATTTTGATAATGCTCCCGTCGACAATCTGGACCTTTATCTTATTTCCGTTTGGATTATTCCAAAAACAAATCTGTCTGGGCTGCGGATGTTCTATCATCGGATTAGTGCCCTTATGTCGGAATGAGCTCCCAGAAATGCCCTTCAGGAAGTATCGGACACTTATTTGGGAGACCCGGTATTACGCCACAAACGCGGCAATAGATAGGTAGATCGACGGTGGTGAACTGGTGTCCAGTATCTTTGACTGGACAACGGGCAGGTGTAGTGCTGGGCGTCATTCCACAAAATCGACAGTATAGGATTTTATCACTTGGTTTGACCATTGCGATCTCCGTGATGCACTAGTCTAACCGAATTAGTGAATTCAATCGCGGCACAAGCGTCCTTCGCAGACATCGAGAATTCCCCCGTATCTTACGTTCTCTGGCAACCTTGAAAACATGGGAATGAATTCCCATAGCGCGGGGTGCGAGATGGGAATCTCGCACCGGCGAGAATAATGTCAGTCGGAGAAAACTACGGGCAGCCGTTCAGCGCGCAATTTACGAACCCGGGGATGTCGAGTCCGTTGGCGAGGGAGTCGCCGGTGAAGTCGTTGCGGTCGATGGCGGCGGGGTCCGTGTTGACGCCGATCAGCACGTCTATGAAGCAGGCCGTGTCTTGTGAAAGCTCGAAGAGGCCATTGCCGTCGCAGTCGGGCTGGGCTGGGGCGAAGGCCATGTAGTTGGGGCCGTTGAGGCCGCCGCTGCCGGCTGAGACGAAGACGCCGAGTGGATCTCCGTTTGACGCGAACCGCAGGACGTTGTTGCCGAGTTGGTTGGCCACGTAGAGATTGCCGCTTAGGTCGAAGGCCAGACCGATCGGGCGGGAAAAGCCGGTTGCGAAAACCTGTCCGACTCCGGTGGTGAGATCGTAGCGGTGGATTCGATTGTTCAGGGTGCTTGCCACGTACAGCGCGCCATCGGGTCCCACTTTCATATCGGTGGGGTTGCTGAGCGCGACGCCGGTGCCGAAGGCGCCGAGGAATGCGCCATTGGTTCCATCGAAGCGGAGAATCTGGTTGGTTCCGGCACTGCTGACGAACAACTCGCCATTGGGAACAAAGGTCAGGCCGGTTGCACCGCTCAGGCCATTGCCGCTTGCAGCCACACGTATGAATGCGCCGGTCGTTCCGGAGAAGGCATAGACGCCGGCGGTGACGTTGCTGGTCACATAGAGATTGTGATCAGGGCCGAAGGTCAGGGCGAGCGGCAATCCGAAGCCTGGCGCGTCAACGTTTGAAGAGAAGACCTGTACGAACGTTCCATCGGGGGCGAAGCGCATCACCTGATTGGTGTTGAAGTTGGCCATGAATAAGTAGCCATTCGCGTCGTAGGCGACGCCGGCTGGGTTGCTCAGACCGCCGCCGATGTTGAACTGTCGTTGGAACGCACCGCTCGCTCCGGAATAGCGGAGCAGGTTGTTACCGAAACGGGCGCTGACCAGGAGATCATGCGGCGGGGTCGCGTAGGCTGATGAGTCGCAAATTGCCAGACAAAAAATGGCGAGGGTCCACGTACGAATAAATATATTTGTAATCAAAGTGGATCTCCCCATGCCAGGTGTGCGCATGCTGCTTTGGTGACGATCGCAGCCGGGTGCGGGAAATTGGGCGGGATCGGACTGGGCGCGATCCCTTTGCAAGGAGTTCCCGCGAGAGGCGTCACCGTAGACGCGCCAGATGTTCACCATTTTGACTTTTTCCGACGAAGCCGGATCGCCCAACTCTAATACTAATGTCACGAGGGCTCCGATCCAAGACAATCAGAGAGCAATTGGCAGTTGCTTGTCTTCTGCATTGCCGACTCGGAGGTCTGATTCAAGGCGCTGTTTCAGACCCCGGACGCAAGTGCAGGACCTCAGCGAATTGGCAATCTGCTGGGGCTGTTTCGGGCGGTCCGCCATCCGCAGGGTGGGAGTGGTCACTATTTTGCTGCGCGTGGAAACATACGACAAATGTATGATTTACTTGCGAAACGCAGCAATATGCATCTGTGGTCATCGTCGAACAGGCGATTCCTTGTCTCGTGATCTGCTGCGTAACTTTCCACAGGCTCAGTTGGACAATGCCGAACGGGAGTGGATGGGAATCGAACCCACCAGACGACGCGAAGCGCCGTCTCAGCGGCTTTGAAGACCGAGGGGCCCACCAGGAACCCGGACACTCCCTGCACATTCGTACATCATAATGCACGGATGCGGGAGCAGGTGAGACGTGAACAGGCGAGCGGGAAAAGGCGGAACGCGGAAGTCGGTACGTGGAATGGCCGTCGCAAATCGGGGGAACAATCAGGCAAATGAGCAACGAGCGGCTAGTTGTGAGTGGGCGGTTGTGGCCCCGCTGCCGCGATCATCTGATCGCTGATCAGCCGCAGGGCCATGCGCCATTCGTTGAGCAACTGCCGGTCGGCGTCAGGTCCGAGCAGCTCTTTCATGGCCCCGATCATGACGTCGATCACCAGGTCGTAATGCTCCGCCTTGACGCCGTATGACGCGTGGCGAGCGCCCAGTTCAGCCAGCAGGGCGGCGCTCGACTCGGGGTTCTCAAAGTTCCGCACAATCGCTTCCAACGACGCGATGAGCTTCTGCGATTGCTCGGCGGGCGTGTTGCGAAAGAGCGACTTCAGGTGCGGGGCGATCGCAAATAGCCGGGCGTAGAAGACCTCCCCGAGGCGAAGCTCATGGGCCATCAGGCATTCGAAGCCAGCGCGGAGTCTCGCGGCCAGTGCGGCATCGATCGGCACGGCGCGCAGATTGGCGGCCATGGCGCCGGCGGCTACAGGATGTCTGCGAATCGGCATGGCTTGGCTCCGGTGCGAGGAAGAATGCTTGCCAGACAGGACGCGTAAAGCGTGTGTAAATCGCGCCAAAAATCCTTAACGCGGCTTGTTTCCGTCCATCGGCGTGTTCGTGAATTGAGCCAGCAGTTTCCGTGAATCGACGGTGTCCGGGTGGTCGGGGCCCAGCAGTCGCTGTTGTGCATTCAGCGCCTGGGCCTGCAGCTTGGCGGCCTCGGCGGTTTTGCCGCGTGCGTAAAGGACTTGGGCGAGCGAAGTCAGGGTCCGCAGGGTCGTGGACGAGTCCGCTCCGAGCGTGGTTACACGACCCTGATAGCACTCACGCCAAAGCGACTCGGACTCGCCAAGCTCACCGGATTGCTGCAGCAGCAACGCGAGCTGAGCCATTGATACCAGCGTGTTGGCGTGCAGATCGCCCCGACGACGCCGTTCGGCCGCGAGGGCTTGCTCAAGCATCGGGCGCGCTTCCGAGTAGCGTCCCTGGCTCTCAAGCAGCGCGCCGAGATTACCCAGCGAACTAATGTATTCGGGATTGTTCTCGCCAAGCGTGCGTCGGCGCCTCTCCAGCAGCTCCCGCCAGCATGCCTCGGCCCGGTCCCATTTCTCCTGCGATGCGTAGACGACGCCCATGTTGTTCAGCGTGCGCAGGGTGTCGGGGTCGTCATCTCCGAGGGTGCGTCGCTGTGTGGCCAGTACTTCGCTCCAAATGCGCTCCGCCTCCACAAGCTCGCCGCGCACCCGGTGCAGTCCACCGAG
>CAYXEY010000006.1:0-29705 GCA_964464105.1 uncultured Planctomycetaceae bacterium | reverse complement strand
CAATTGGTTGGCCTGCATGAAGATCGGCACGGCCTCGTCGTCGTCTTCCACACGGAAGGCGGCCTCGGCGGGAGCGCCGAATGCAAGCCGCATTTCACGTACGAAAAGAACCAGAAGATTCGCATTGCGGGACTCGGCCTCTTCCGCGGCGAACTTCAATAGCTCTGGATTGCCGCGCGTCGCGACAAGGATCTTCTTCTTGCCCGGGTCAAACGGCAGAATGCCCACCGACGAGAGGATCTCCATGTCCTCGGCAAGCTGCGGCGCTTCAAACCACTTGGCCATCGCGCCAGTCACCTTGGGGATATAGGGCTTAAGTGCGGGCGCGCGGCGCACCATAGCGCGGAGCAGGTATCCGCCGGCAATAACGCCTCCGGCAAACACGGCAGCTTCCGGCTTCTCATAGGCAATTGTGAACTCCACGGCAGCGAGAAAGACCACTGCGAGGCTCAGCAGCACGCGTTCCCATTTCTTGACGGGGATGCCGCGGTTTAGACACGTCGACGCCAGGTTCAGCACGATCGCTCCGACGACGCCGATCGCATACAGATGTGCCAGTTTTTCGACATCGCCCCCGATCACCAGCACCAGGATCGCACAAACCACGGTAGCGGTCAGAATGCCGAGCCAGGGCACGCCAAAGGCGTTGAGTCGCGTAAACGTGGTGGGGAGTTCGCGATCGCGTCCCATCACGTATTGCACGCTGATCATGCCGGCCATGGCGGTATTGGCTGCTGAAAGGAGGAGTAGCCCAAAAACAACGGATGAAATGGTGCCGAATATCGGATGCACGTAATGATCCGCCAGCACGCGAATCATCGTGTCACGAAGGGCATGATCGTGCTCGGATAACTCGCTGGCCTTGTTTGCGAGGATCTCTGTCGGCAGGCCGGGCAAATGGGTCATGGCGACTGCGAAAATGAGATTCAGAATCACGATTTCGCTGAGCACGACCCAGATGGCCCGACGCGATGTTTTCTCGACGGGCTTGACCATGACGCCGGTCATGTTGGCAATCGCTTCAACACCCGAGAGAGCAAGAATGATGTGCACGAAGCTGGGCCAGCGCTGACCCCATGGGCGTTGGTCGGTTACGACCCGGTCAAGCGAAAGATGCGGAATGCAGAACAATGCGATGATCAGCGCCAGCACAAACGTCAGCAATGCGACGTATGTGGCGATGCGTCCGGCGTGGCGCGGCCCGATGAAATTGATTACCGCGACGATCAGAATGCCGGGCACGGCCAGTTCGGCAGCCAGGCGCGGCGACGCCCCGAAATAGCGCATTGCTTCAACGGTGGACAGCGCCGCGGTGACCACATAGTCCGCAAACAGAAGGTAAGCGCCAAGAAGTGCGACGTGTTGATTGGTCGCCTTGGCCGAGGTGTAAACCCCGCCGCCATCCTGGTAGCAACGGCAGACGATCGTGTAGGCCCAGCCCACCACGATCATCAGGATGCAAACGCCGAGCACATGTATCGGTGCGGCGAAGCCGGAGTAGAAGAACGCCAGACCCAGCACGTAGAGCCGGCTGGTGCCCCAGTCGCCAAAGAGCATTCCCGCCGCGTGATACCACTTCAGCTCGCGCGGACGTTGTTGATGGATCTGGAGTTCCAAGGGTCGGTTTCACCCACGAGCGATTCAGGTCCGGCTGACGGGCACTCGAAGGGAAGGCCCGCGCAGGGCGCGAACAATAGCGGGGGGGTATTCCTGTAACAAGTGGCGGCCGGCGAACTCATGAGAAAGGGTGCCACGCCGAAGTCAATAAATGCATTGCCAGCATAATGTTAAGGCTGATTCCTCAAGTCGCAACCAAGGTGGCAGGTGCGGAGGCCGCGCGCAGTCTCGGTTCACTCACCGAATGGCCGCGACGCGGGCCGCGCGTGGCCGGTCATGCCCGACTCATAATTTTATAAATGTCAATTTAATCGGAGCACGTTGCCGATTCGGGGCCGCGATTCACGCAGTTTCTCGATGGTTTCAAACGTCGACTGGAACACGCGAGTGCCCTGACCGCGCAGCTGACTCTTCCGATAACCGCGCTTGCTGAATTCCGAACGCCGGTCAACCGAAGGTAGAGACACGACCGGCGAAAAAGTCACAAAACCGCGCCGAATGAATTTGCAAATGACCGATAGGTATTTTACATAGTAGTTCGACGCCACATTATTGAACGTTCGCCCGCCAGAGGCCGGCGAGAAAACAGCGAGAGTCCCGGAATCCATGGCCGCCGCAACCTGCAAACACAAGCACAGGCATTTCAAGACCCTGATCCTCCTGGTCGTCTCCATGACAGGCGGCGCCTTCCTGCTTTTCTGGGTTGATCAGAACACTCCGACTCATCGTCCGAGAACCCTGCGCGGTCTCGTGCCGACCACCGGTTGGACCGATGTCGCGGTGAGGACAGTTTCGGCCGCCGAGAACCATGGTTTTTTCCACTTCCGGATCGCTTCGGATGGACAGTGGTATCAGAGCAACGCGTGGGCCCAGGGCCGCCGCGACGAAAAGTCGACGTCGACCATACATGTTGTGCTGACCAAGCCGGGCGACACGGGACGTGTAAGCACGGCCCAGCAGTCTGCCTTACGCCAGCTTGTCGATCAGCTTCGCCGCCAGTATCAAATCGCGCCGGATCACATCAAACCGGTGCAGACCGCGCTGGTCCGCAGTGAGAGCTGATTCAGTCGACTCGATTCCACAACGACCGTCGCTCGCAACGCCGAACCGCTGTGCGGTTATTCTCTCGGCCTGAATGAAGGCCCTTGAATTCAACATTTCGCCTCCGCGGTGGATCGCCTGCAAAGTCGGCGGGTGGATGGTCAATCGCGCCAAGTACGGACGCCTGTCCGGGCTTCGACTGGTCGATCGACCCATACCGGAACTACCTGGCCCGCGATGGATCAGGCTTCGGACAATCCTCGGCGGCGTATGCGGCACTGATCTGTCGCTGGTGACACTGCGAAATCACCCCGCGACGATTCTCGAATGCTACGCCCGTCTGCCCGCCATCCTTGGACACGAAAATGTCGCGATCGTTGATGCAGTCGGCGCAGATGTTCGCGACTGGAGGCCCGGTCAGCGGGTGTGCGTCGAACCGGCCCTTGGATGCGCGGCCCGGGATCTGACTCCATGTGCGGCGTGCGCCGAAGGCCGCGTCTCGCAATGCGCTCATGGGGGCGACGAACGACTGCCGCCGCGGGCGCTCATCGGCCTTAACTCGGTGACGGGCGGAAGCTGGGCGTCGCATTTCGTGGCTCACGAGTCGCAGTTGCATGCCGTGCCCGATGGACTTAGCGATGAGGTTGCGATTCTGGTTGATCCGCTGGCATCCGCGCTGCATGCGGTGTTGCGGCGGCCACCGGCCTCGTCCGAGCAAGTGCTCATCAGCGGATCGGGCATTATCGCGCTGGGCGTTCTGGCCGGCATTCGTGCGACCGGTCACACCGGGCGCGTCGTTTGCGTCATGCGGCATCGATTCCAAGCGGAGATGGCCCGGGCCTTGGGTGCGACAGAAGTCTTGATACATCCTCGGGGCCAGACCAATGCCGAGCGCTATGACGACGTGGCCAAAGCCGTCGGCGGCAAACGGCTGCCGGCACGGTTCGGCAATCGGGCCATGCTCGGTGGGGCGGACGTGGTCTTCGATTGCACCGGAACCGGTCGCGGCCTGACCGACGCCCTGAAGTGGACGCGCCCGCGCGGCACGATGGTGGCCGTCGGCACCAGCGGCCTGGCATGGATCGACACCACGCCGCTATGGTTTGACGAGATCAACGTGATTGGCGCGAATGGCCGGCAGGTTGAATCGTTCGAAGGTGCGCGGGCCCACACCTATCGGCTCACGCTCGACTGGCTTGCATCGGGGCGATTGAAGCTCGGCCCGCTTTCCGTCACGCGATTTGCACTTCAGGATTATCAGGGCGCTTTCAAACAACTGTTAAGTCGATCGAAATTCCCGGTGATCAAGGCGGTGTTTGACCCGACGGTTTGAGGCCCTTGAACCCTGGACGCGCCTTCTTTACAGCACGCGCGAATCGCGCTAGGCTAGCTCAAATGCAACACTCAGGCCGACGTTTGACTCGATGTCTTCCGCAGGTAGGTGTTCCGCTGTTGATTGCGCTCACGGGCTGCGGCGACAGCGTTGCGGTTATCAACACTGCACGTCTGCCGGTCGACCGCCCCGATGTCACCGTGGAGCGGATCGCCAAGGGCGGCGTTTCGCTGCCGGGCGCGGAGCCATTCAATGTGACCTCGTTTGAATCGGCCCAGGATGGAGACGGGCGCGGCGAGTCCAAGGCGATCGACAATAATGGGGCGATCTGCAAGGCCGAGAGCGGGGCGACCGGCGTGGGCAAGGCGTCGTTCATGCTCGGCTACACATTCGACAATCAATCGGGCAAACCGCTCGATGTGGTGGTTAAGCTGAAACTCAAGCACGACGCGACCATCGAGCTTTCACCCGGCGAGACGCCCATCGGCAAGCAGCCGCCGGGGGCGAACAATACGCTCGCATTTGTGGTGCGGGATTCCGCCGGCGTGGTACTCAAGAATGAGGTGCTGACGACCAGCACCAGCGACGCCGGCCCCAAGAGCAGTTCCGGAAGTCAGGATCTGGCGTTTGATGTGCGATGTCCGGAAGATCGGGGCTATTACTTCGTGATCGCGGGGGCCTGCGAGGCCCGCAACGGCACCGGACGCAGCGCAAGCGTCAGCATGACCATCAGCGACATCAGTCTCGAATTGGAATGGCGGCCCGGCAAGTCGGTGACCACGTCGCCGGCCGGCACGCCCTGAGCCACCCATGACCCAGCGCCTCGCGCTTTACGGCGGCAGCTTCGATCCCATTCACTGCGGCCATCTCATTTCGGCTCGCGCTCTGGCCGAGCACTTCGATTTCGACAAGGTCGTCCTCATTCCCGCGGCCCGGCCTCCGCACAAGGGACACTTGAAATTGACACCCGTTGAGCATCGCCTGGCCATGACCCGGCTGGCGGTGGAGGGCGATTCACTGTTTGACGTTTCGGACGCGGAAACTCTGCGAGCCGGCCCCAGCTACACAATTGATACGATTGGCTATTTCAGAAACCAGGTGGGCCCTGCCGTCGAGCTCTTCTGGATCATTGGCGCCGACACGCTGCCGGAACTGGCCCAATGGCATCGTGTTGCCGAACTGCTGACGGCCGTTCGAATTGTTTCCGCGGCCCGACCCGGCTGGCAAAGCCCGGATCTGACTCATTTGCGATCGAAAGTCGGAGCCGACTCAGTTGAGCGATTGCTATCTGACTGCTGTTCGACCCCTGAAATCGGCATCAGTTCAACGGATATCCGGCAGCGCGTTCAAATGGGCCGAAGCGTCCGATATCTAACACCTGATCCTGTCGCGGCTTATATCGCATCGAACCGGATTTACGCCTAAGTGTTTATTTTGACACAACCTTTTGAATTGTCGATGTTTATGGGAGGGATCAGAATCCGCCGCACTATCACTTTTCGTTTGACCGGGTCAGCTAGAATTGATAAGCTTGATCTTGGAGCGATTCGCAGACGCTGCAACGGTCCGCGAATTGAAATCCCGATATTCGCCTTTGCATGCGCGGTCAACGGCGGATGGGAACATCAGACATCGTAAATCGTTGGGAAGGGAGCATTCCCGACAGGCGATTGGAAGCGAGACTACTCCAGCCTTGGTGGTGTATGCACCGATGAAGGCTGGAGAGCTTGCGAGTGCCTCAGCCGATCGCCGCCATCTCTGCCGGCTTGTCCGGTAGAAGATGAGGCCGTAAACCCCCTGGCGCAAGGACAGCGCCGCAGAGGAAACCAAGCGCGATGCCCCTAGTTCGACGAATTTCGGCGCGGCGGCGGTTGCAGTTCCTGCTCGGACTGGTTCTGCTCGGGCTATTTCTTGCAGACTATCAGTTCGGCGATGACCACGTTCCGGTGTTGAACGCGGTTGCCCCTGTCGTTCTGGCCAAGGAAGTTGTCTCGGCCGACCCCTTCGAGAACATGATTCGCACTGATCCGCTTGCTGCGTTGATTGAGGCGCGGACGAACCACGTGCGTAAGGTGAAGGACTATCAAGTAACCTTCGTCAAGCAAGAGGCTCTGCCCTCCGGGATGAGCGCCGAGCAGGAAATTCAGGTAAAGTTTCGAAATGAGCCCTACAGCGTGTTCATGCACTGGACCCGCAACCAGGGTCTCGCCGAGCGCGTGCTGTATGTGAAGGGTCGCTGGCTCGACCATGATGCCGAGGACGAGGACCTTCGCGAGCAGGCCGTCTGTCAGCCTGGCGTGGCCCTGCGCTTGCTGGTCAAGAGCATCAAGCAACCGATTCACGGTTCGCTGTCGCACGACGCGTCGCGTCGCTACATCGACGAATTCGGCTTCCGGCGCAGCCTCGATCTGCTGATCAAATACTGCGAAATTGCCAACAAGAAGAACGAGCTGAAGCTCGAATACCGCGGCGAGTCTTTCTTCGATGGCCGTCAGACCTGGGTCGTGCGGCGACATCTTCCGTACGAGAAGGAAGGCGGAACCTATCCTGACCGCGTCTGCGAGATTCACATCGATCGCGAGTATCGCATCCCCGTGGCGGTGTACTGCTACTCCAAGGACGATATGAAGCCCGAGAGCCTGCTCGGCAAGTACGAATACACCAACATTCGCCTGAATGCCGGCCTCTCCGAGGCCGACTTCGACCCCGCCACCTACGGCATGTAATTCACCGACAATCCGAAGAGCCGCACTTGAGTCGCGACAACGGCGATGCCGTGAGTTTGCGCGCACCGTCTTGTTTTTGAGGCTGCGGGCGGGTATTTTTAAGGCTCCGCTGGAATCTGCGCCATGCGAAGGAATGCATGGATCGTCGGAAGGAGCCGACCGTGCGTCAGCCGTTCACGCCCTCATTCGCGCTCACATTAATGCCTGCGCTGCTCACGTTTTCGCTCGCGAGTCGCGTGAACGCGCAGCCCACGCTAATTGAACAGCTCGAGCCGCGCCCGGTGTTCGCGACCAGCCGGCCAGCCATACCTGTTGCCACATCGCAGCCTGCCCGTCCTCCGGCATCGAATATTGCGAGTGCAAGTTCGACTCAGCCCGTTGCAACGCCTGCAGCAACCTCGGCACCTGCGTCTCAGCCGGCGGCTGTTGCACCGGTTGCGCCGCCGGTGGTTCCCGCGCCAGTCGTCTCCGAAGACATCGTGCTTGAACATCTTCAAACGCGATTCGAGCGCGTGGCCCAGGCGCTCACGCCGGTCACCGTGGCCCTGCGCGTGGTGCGCACGCCGATGGCTCGCACCATCGCCTCCAATGAAACACCCGGCCCCGTTTTCGGCAGCGCGATCATCCTCTCGTCTGATGGCCTGCTCATGACCTGCGAGCACGTGGTGCGCGGGGCTTTGACGGTCGATGCCACGCTTAGTGACGGCCGTCAATATCGCGCCACCGTGCTGGGGGCTGATTCGCGAACCGATGTGGCCCTGTTGCGCATTCGCATCGGCGGGCTCATGCCCGTGGCCCTCAGTGACAGCAGTCGCCTTCGCCGCGGGCAACTGGTCTTCGCCGCGGGCTTTCCAGCGGAACTGGCCAACGCCCGCGAGCCTGCCGTGACGCAGGGCATGGTCTGTGCGACCGGCCGTCCTCTGCCGATGACACTGGGCGCCGCTGATGACCGCGACTACGGCGACATGATTCAATTTTCCGCGCCGGTCAGCGCTGGTTTCTCCGGCGGGCCGCTGATGGACCTCGGCGGTCGCGTGGTCGGCATGGTGACGGTCAACGAAGGCGGTGCATCGGGCACCTTTGGATACGCCCGGCCGGTCGGCTCGCGATTGCTCCGCGTGATCAATCGACTGTCGCGCGGCGAATCGATCGATTACGGCTACCTCGGTGTGACCGCGAGCGATCTGACGGAGCCGCTGGCGCGGCAACTGGGCATTTCGCGGCGCGACGGCGCGGCGGTGCACCTGGTCGAGCCGGGCGGTGCGGCGGACCGCGCGGGGCTGGCCGAGGACGACGTGATCATCGCGTTGAACGGAGCAAAGATTTCGACAGCGGTCGATCTGGTGGAACGCACCGGCGAATTGCCGCCCGGCTCGACGGCTGAAGTGGAATACCTGCGCGGCAGCCGCATGAATCATGCCCGGATGCTGGTGGGGCGGCGGCAGTCCCCGGTCAGCGGAAGCGATTCGCCGGGCGTGGTTGAATTCCGCGGGGCCACGCTGGCCCCGGCCGACGATGAACTAAGACAAATGGCAAATTTTCCGGCCGATGCCATGGTCGTGACCGTGGTGCGCGAGGGCAGCCCGGCCGGAAAAGCCGGGCTTTCGCCGGGCGACGTGGTGGTTCGATTCCAGGGGTCTGCTCCGTCTGGGCGGCGGGTGACTTCACTGGCCCACTCGGGCGACGACGTGCTCTTGGGCATGGCCAGCGGGGGGTCGGTGCTGGTGGGGAGTGACTAGCCGCGCAGTTGCCTGAACGCCGATTTCGCAGTTAAATGCGGGTATTCCGATACGTAACCACGGAGCGAATTCACGATGTCACACGATCGCGCCCTGCGCATGCCCGATGTTGAAAGCCTCGCCCGCATGCTCCGCGATGTGCCGGATTTCCCCAAGCCGGGCATCGTGTTCAAGGACATCACGCCGCTGCTGTCTTGTCCGGCGGCTCTTTCGCTTGCCGTGGAATTCCTCACGCAGCCGTATCGCACCAGTCACGTCGATCTCGTCGTGGGGGCTGAAAGCCGCGGTTTCATTTTCGGCACGGCCGTCGCGCGGAATCTCTCGGCGGGTTTCGTGCCGATTCGCAAACCCGGCAAGCTGCCATACAAGACGCGCAAAGTGACCTACGACCTGGAGTACGGCACCGATTCGATGGAGATCCACGACGACGCGATTCCCAAAGGCGCTCGCGTGCTCATGATCGACGACCTGCTCGCCACCGGTGGCACCATGCGGGCCTGCTGCGATCTGGTGGCCAGCCAGGGCGGCACGATCGTCGGCGTCGCGTTCCTGATCGAACTGTGCTTCCTCAAGGGCCGCGACAAATTTGCCGGCATTCCCATCCATTCGGTCATACAGATCGAGCCGGCCGGCAAGCGGGTAACCTCGGATTTCTAACTGCGGGCGCCCGCGGTCCTGATCCGCGGTGCGGGCAATGGTTTCGACGCTCCCGGCCCGTTTGACCTTCACGACCCTCTGAATTGACAATGCACTGACGTCCCATTGGTGTAGCCGCATTCGGCCCCGGTGCGGACGTACGGAGGAGACTGCGCTCATGGATTACGACACGATCATCGCCGGCGGCACCGTCGTGCACGCCGACAGCACCGAGAAGGCCGACGTTGCCATTGTGGGAGAGAAGATCGCAAAGGTCGGCAAGGGCCTGGCGAAAAAGTCCAAGGCTGCGAAGGTCATCGACGCCAAGGGCTGCTACGTCATCCCCGGCGGCGTCGATGTGCATGTGCACCTCGCGCTTCCGTTCTGCGGAACCACTTCATCTGACGACTACGACAGCGGCACCAAGGCCGCGGCCCGGGGCGGGGTGACCACGGTCATCGACTTCGCCATTCCCTACGGCGACGAGTCGCTGCAAGATGCGGTCAACAACTGGATGGCCAAGGCGCGCGATAAGGCGTGTGTCGATTACACGTTTCACGTCGCCGTGACCAAGTGGGATCGGCACAAGCACGAGATGGCCGACATCGTGAAGCAGGGTCTGCCGACCTTCAAGCAGTTCATGATTTACGAATCGCAGGGCTGGCAGGCCGATGATCGGGCCATCTTCGGGGCGCTGGAGAAGTGCCGCGATCTGGATGCGATGCTTCTGATCCATGCCGAGAGCAGCCGCGTGCTGGATGAGCTGATCGAGCGGCATCACAACGAGGAGGAGATGAAGAAGTACGGCGCGGTGCTGCATGGCATTACCCGTCCCAACTTCATCGAGGCCGAGGCCATTCAGCGGGCCATCACCTGGGCCGAGGCGACCGGCGGGCGGCTGTACATCGTGCACATGTCCACCAAGGATGGCACGAATCAAGTGCGCGATGCGCACAAGCGCGGATTGAAGAATGTGTTCGCCGAGACGTGTGCACAGTATCTCGTGCTGGACGATTCACTCTTCGAATGTCCTGATGGGCACCTTTATGGCTGCTGTCCGCAGATCAAGAAAAAGGCTGACCAGGAGCGGCTGTGGAAGGGTCTGGCCCAGGACACGGTGTGCGCCGTCTCGACCGATACCTGCACGTTCACCCGCGAGCAGAAGGCCATGTGGGAGGGCGACTGGACCAAGATCCCGATGGGCATGCCGGGGCTGGAGACTTTGTTGCCAATTGTCTATACGCATGGCGTGCTGAAGAAGCGGATGAAAGTGACCGACTTCGTGAACAAGTGCTGCACCGCGCCGGCGAAGATCATGGGGCTGGGCGACCGCAAAGGCGTGGTCAAGAAGGGCTACGACGCCGACCTCGCGGTGATTCATCCGTCGAAGAAGATCAAAGTCGATCACGCTGAGATGGAGACCAACGCCGACTGGTCGCCCTATCAGGGCTGGAACCTGGCGGGTTTTTCACGCACGACACTGTCGCGCGGGAAGATGATTGTCGACGATTATCAATTCTGCGGGGAGAATGGCTGGGGCAAGTTCCTGCCGCGCAAGACGGCGGGGAAGTTGTAGCGCCCCACGCGTGGGCTGTCAGGGTGGCACGGTCAAGCGTCGTTTGCTTGGCCGTGAGCGCGCGAGCAACCATCAACTTCGAGATCCGCACTGCCAACAAAAGGCCGTTGACAGTGCCAGCCGGTCGCATACGACAGTTTGCGCGGCCGTCTCATTGGCTTGCCGCGTGATTCGAAAAAAAGGAAATGATGCATGACGCTGCTTCTTCTGGCCGCGCTCTGGTGGGGCCAAACAGCTGGCGGTGCGCAAATCGATCCGCCGCCCAACGCCGTCGCTGACCCCAAAGCAATTGTCACCGCCGGTCATGCCCGGTTCACCGTGCTGACGCCGGCGATGATCCGCATGGAGTGGTCGGCGACCGACCAATTCGAGGACCGCGCTTCGTTTGCGTTTGTAAATCGGCGTCTCGATGTACCCGAATTTACCATCACGCGCGACGGCGATTGGATGGTCATTAAGACGCGAGAATCAACGCTGCGCTATCGCGCTGATGGCGGTCGATTCGCGAAAGACAATCTGTCGGTTGAATTACAATGCGCCGGCAAGCCAGTGAAGTGGACGCCCGGCATGCCGGACACCGGCAACCTGCGCGGCACGACGCGGACGCTTGATGGCGTGAGCGGGTCGTGCGAGTTAGAGCCGGGGCTGCTCTCGCGCGATGGCTGGGTCGTCGTCGATGACTCCAAGCGATTGCTCTTCGACGATGCACCCTCGCCGCCGCATGCCGACTCAAAGGCCGTCGGCATGGCACCCACGGCGAACGCCGTCGACCTAAAACTGACCGACATTGACCAACCCTGGGCTGCCACGCGGAAGGACCCCGATGCCATCGACTGGTATTTCTTCGGCTACGGCCACGACTACAAGCGGGCGCTGTTCGATTTCACCCGCGTGGGCGGCAAGATTCCGCTTCCGCCGCGGTTTGTCTTTGGGGCGTGGTGGTCACGATATTGGGCGTATTCAGACGCCGAGCTGCGCCAACTCGTAAAGGAGTTCGACGAGTACGATGTGCCGCTCGATGTGCTCGTCGTCGACATGGACTGGCATCTCGATGGCTGGACAGGATACACCTGGAATCCGAAGTACTTTCCTGATCCAAAAGGATTCCTCGACTGGGCCCATGAAAAGGGCTTAAAGGTCACGCTCAATCTGCATCCGGCCGACGGCGTGGGCAAGCATGAGGCCGCGTTTCCTGATTTCGCGAAGGCGATGGGCCTCGATCCGGCGAAGACCGAGCGGATTCCCTTCGACTGCACCGATCGCAAATACATGGATGCCTATTTCAAGCTGCTGCACCATCCGTTGGAGAAGATGGGCATCGATTTCTGGTGGATGGACTGGCAGCAGGGGACCGGCACGAAGGTCGCCGGATTGGACCCGCTGTTCTGGTTGAATCACCTGCATTGGACCGACATGGCGCGGAACCCCGCTCGAACGTGTGCCACTGCTGTGTCAGCAGGTCAGACGACCAGCCAGGCAACGATGGGTGCCACTGGCAGCTTGTCTGCCAGTGCGAATAACAGCCAGGCCACGACCTCGCCAGGAAATGTGTCCGCATCTTCCGCAGTCACGTCGCAATCATCACCCTCACCCCAGCCCTCTCCCTCGAGGGAGTCACGGCTTCGCCCGCTGATTTTTTCACGTTGGGGCGGACTGGGGAATCATCGCTATCCCATCGGCTTCTCCGGCGATACCTACAACAATTGGGAATCGCTTGCATTCCAGCCGTACTTCACCGCCACCGCCGGCAACGTCGGCTACGCCTATTGGAGCCACGACATCGGCGGACACCAGCCGGGCAAGGTCGATCCCGAGTTGTACGTCCGCTGGATTCAATGGGGCGCGCTCTCGCCCGTCCTGCGCACGCACACGACCAAAAATCCCGACGCCGAGCGGCGGATCTGGGCGTTTCCCGAGGAGTACTTCCTCGCGGCGCGGGAGGCGTATCGACTGCGGTATCAATTGCTGCCGTACATCTACACCATGGCCCGCAAGACCTATGACACCGGCCTGCCGCTGTGCCGACCGTTGTATTATGAGTGGCCGGAGTTGGATGAGGCGTACTCGCGGACCGGGCAGTACATGTTTGGCGACGACCTAATGGTCGCGCCGGTCACGGTACCGAGCGATCCGATGACCGGCTGCGCGAATGTGGAGGTGTGGATTCCGCCGGGGAAGTGGACGAATTGGTTCACGGGGAGGACATACGAGGGGCCAAGGATCGCGCGGCTGCTTGTGCCGCTGGAGGATATTCCGCTGTTTGTTCGCGATGGGGCGGTCATTCCGATGATCCGCCACGAGCGCCGCACGGTCGATGAAATGCCAAGCGTCATAGCGCTCAACGTGTTTCCTGGAAACGCGGGCTAATCATCCGCCTATATGGATGACGGGATCACCGATCGGTATTTGGCCGGCGAGAGTAGCCGGATTCGGCATTCACATCAATTGGCGGGCGATGCACGTCGCGTAGAAATCGAAGCAGCCCAGGGGCGATTCAGCGGTTTTCGAGACTATATCAGCTGGATTATCAAAATGTGGGAAGTGCCCTCTCATGTAGATTCGATTTACTCAGGAGTAAGAGTTCTAACAGGCATGCAGGACGCTGAACTAAATAAGGACAGCAGCGGTTTCTACGGTCATGACGCGAATGCGAACGGTCCGAATTATCTAGTTGGTGCGTTGCCAACTGAAACATCAAATCAAATTGATTTCAACTTTGAAGGGGCCCACGGCATCCACGGATTTGTTCAACCAGGATTACGCGGACTCGTGCGGAATTATTTCAAACTCCGTGCAGAATCGCCGCACCCCGATGATAAACCCCGGATGGATGGTTTTTTTCATTCCATTGATGCGGACTACGGCCTTTCTCTCTGGTTATTGCCGCAGGTGGTTGATGGAAAGTTACGAGGCTTGGGCGCCGAGCAGTTCGAAATCCTCGCCAATGGTACAATGCGAGAACGGTATTCGCTTCCGGACGACGCTAGGACGACGATCAAGTTTCTTGGACTATTTCACAGATTTGACACGCGTATAATTGGCGGGAGACCTGCCTCGATCGAATCGGAAATAACCGTTGCACCGACACTTCCATTGGTAGATTACAGCGACTTGAAAGGCGAGATCACTTTCGACGCGGGATCGGGCGTTACAAATCATGATCGGTTGCGCACGTTTAAAGGGATGACTGAGGAAAAACCGGTCGTCGAAAAGATTGCAGTCACGCTAGGCGGCGACATGCAGGCGATTCGGCTTCGCGCGAATGTGAAATTGACCAAGGGCGAGGACAGCGTCGAGTTTCCGTTGCAGCAGACGCTGTTCCCGTCAATCAACCATTGGTGGGTGGTCGGGCCGTTTGAGGCGACGTTTGAGAAGGGGCTGGCAACGGAGTATCCGCCAGAGGGCGAAAAGGAGTTCGACCCCACTGCGAAATACGACGGCAAGGGCGGGAAGAAGATCGAATGGAAGCGTGTCTCACGCGCGATCAACGCCGGCGACGATCCAACGAAAGAGCATTTCATCGATCTGAACAAGCTCTACGACTCACCCGGCAACGCGGTCGCATATGGACTGACGTATTTGAATGCGCCGACGGATATGGACGCGACGCTTGCCATTGGCAGCGACGATGGCGCGGCGATGTGGCTCAACGGCAAAGAGATCTACCGCCAGGACGTCGGGCGGGCGTACACGTCGAAACAGGATCGCGTGCCGGTCAAGCTCAAGAAGGGCCTCAATCCGCTGCTCATCAAGGTCAAGCAGGGCACCGGTGGCTGGGGCTTCTGCGTGCACGTCGAAAATGAAAAAGGCGAGCCGTTGCCGGAGGTGAAGGCGGTGCTGGAGCGATAATGGCTGGCATGATGTATCTGGCCTTGGCGCGCTGCGGGGCTGCTATAATGGTGATATCCGAGAGGAGCCGCGCATGACCGTAACACTTCCGAGCGATGTTCAAAAATTCGTTGAGGAGCAGATCGCCGCCGGAGCCTATGCCACCGCCGAGGATGTACTGCGGGCCGCCGTTGCCTCGCTGAGTATTCCGCACACCCACGGCGATTTTGAGCCGGGTGAGCTTGACGCAATTCTGGAGCGAGCGACAAAGCGATATCGGGAAAATGGAGGTCGTCCCGCGGATGAAGTGTTTGATCGATTAGAAAGCAAAATCGCTACGCTTCGCGAGCAAGCAACGTGAGACGCATTGTCATCGCGGAGCCCGCCGAAGCAGATCTCGATTCAATCTTAGATTTCATCGCCAAAGACAGCCCATTGCAGGCATTTCGCGTGATACGCGAGATTCGTTCCGCAATCTCGCTAATCGCACTGATGCCGGGAATGGGACACCAGCGAAGCGACGTTCGGAACCAGGCTTTTCGCTTTTGGAGCGTATATTCGTATCTGATTGCGTATCAATTCGACGACAATGAGGTCGTAGTGTACAAGGTCATTCACGGCGCGCGCGACCTTCGCGAGCTTTTCGACGATTGAGGCCAGCCACCTACAACAACACCGCCACCGCGTCGTAGACGACGTGCGAGCCTACCGCCAGCCCAAATCCCCGAAAGACATATACCGCCGCCAGATACGCCCCCGCCGCGGCGCGGAAGGCAAAGCTGGCCGCCGTCATCGGGTCGCGGCCGACCGGGTAGTAGTGGTGGGCGGCGAAGAGCAACGATGAGACGATGACGGTCAGCGCGATGCCGGCGACCTGTCGCATGCGCAGAATATCGACAAATAAAAGCGACAATAGCGTGATGATGATGAGCCGGAACACCAGCTCTTCATAAATGCCCGCGCCCACGCAAAGCAGCAGTTCATCCGTGATCGGCCCGTTTGTACTGGCTTGCGCGGCCGTGGTGGCGGCGAGCGCGGCGCCGGGCTGCGGGGGGATCCAACTGTTCAGCAGCATGAGCGGCACGGCCAAGAGTACGCTCTCGGCGTACATTGCTCCCATCGGCCGCCAGGCGATCGTCCAGGAGAATTTGCAGGCGACATGCCAGGCGACCAGCACCACGACCAGCACGAGACCTGGCAGATAAATGGCCTGCACACCAAAGAGGCTGAAGAACCAGTCGAGCAGTTTTCGTGCCGCGAGGTCTGATGCGCCACCGTGCGGCATGCGCTCGTGCGACAGGGCCGCGCCCAGTTCATACACTAGCACCATGGGCAGCAGGAACGCGAGGCACTGCAACGGTCGGTGGGTGATGTCCCAGTAACCCGTGGGGTTCGGTTTGCGCTTGCTGGAGGGGCGACGCGTCTGCGTGCGCGGCGGACGGCGTTTTGTCGCGGAGCGGGCCACGCGCCTATGATCCGCGCCGCCTCTTGGAATCGCAATGTTGGATGCACCGCGCATGAGCAAGCCCGCCGCCGGTTCCACCGGCAAAACCCTCGACCTCTTCTATCATCGGCTGTTCGACGCTTTCGGGCCTCAGGGCTGGTGGCCGGGCCGCACGCCGCTGGAGATCATCGTCGGCGCAATCCTCACGCAGAACACGAATTGGAAGAACGTGGAGAAGGCCCTTGCGCGTCTGGACACAGCCGGGGCGCTCGATTGGGCGGTGCTCCGCGACCTGCCCATTTCAGACCTGGCGGAGTTGATTCGCCCAGCCGGCTACTTCAATGTGAAGGCCAGGCGGTTGAAGAACTTCGTGGCCTGGCTGTGGGAGGTGTGCGGGGCCGACCTCGACCGGCTGCGAAAGCGTCCGTTGAACGAGCTGCGTGATGAACTGCTCGGCGTCAATGGAATTGGGCCCGAGACAGCGGATTCGATCCTTCTTTATGCCCTCGGATTACCGACGTTTGTCGTCGATGCCTACACCCGGCGCATGCTGGAGCGACATGAATTGATCGAAGCGGGTTCGTCGTACGAGGACATGCGCGCGCTGTTTGAAACGAATCTGCCGGTCCACGAGCCGCTGTTCAACGAGTACCACGCGTTGATCGTTCAGCTCGGTAAATCGAATTGCAGGCCGAGTCCTCGGTGCGAGGGGTGTCCGCTGGAGTGGCATTTGAATGAAGTAAAAGGCACCACGGCACTGGGGCACCCAGGCACGCAGTGAAGACGGGCCGTTGCCTGGTTACCACGTCATTCATGGTGGCGACCACGAGCCGGCTTCTTAAGGTCGGAGTTCTTTTCGAGAATTGTGGGCGCAACTCAAGCGAGTGGCCCATTGGGTCATTTACGGTTGCGCCCTTGAATGCAATTCAGGCGTGGAGGGAACCGTGACAAGAGCCCGCACGGGCTGCCATCGGGCTGTGGAAGCCCCGGGCAACGTTCAGCGAGCACAATTCGTCACATCTGCTTGTTCTTCTGAATCTTGTAGACGATCAGCACGACGATCAGAAGTCCGAGACAGGCCCAGCTATACCACGGGAGGAAATCAAACATCGCAGTTGCCCTTCACAATACGTTTTCGGTTGCGTTCGTCCGATACGCGGGTGTGGCCCCGCGCAACGTTGCGCACTGGACTATTGCCCGTGCCGCGCCGCGATATTTCTAATCCAGACCCGCCGCGCGTGTCAAATGGGGGCCGGGGCACGGTAACAAGCGTTCGTCAGGGGATGACCAGACCGGCAAAGGGTTGAATGTCCCGGCCGTTGACCCAGCCGTCGCCGTTCACATCCGCCGCACAGCGGCGCAGCGGGTTGCTGTCCAGACCCAGCAGCACGGCCACGAACGTGGGAATGTCCGCGATGTCCGCCGGTGGCGTGAGATTGGTGTCACCCGGATTCGCGAAGGAGACGGATTGCGTAGCCATCACCACCGGCTCGCCCTGTCCAAAAGCGGCCCAGAGGTTGTAGGCGAGTTCCCCTGAATTGCCGGGGGTGCCGGCATTGGGATTGTGGTCGCGCAAGAACTCCATGTACTCGCGCGTAGTGGCCTGGTAGTACAGCGTCACATTTGCTGAACAGGCGCCCTGTGGAATGGCGTAATTCGTGTCATCCCAATACTGCCCGTCGGGATATGTGTAACCGACCGGCGAGGCCTGAATGGCGGCGAAGTTGGCATTCGTGAATCCACGCGGAGGGATTCGGTTGTCTTTGTAGAGCTTGTTATTGAGCGCTGCATGCGGGCCGGGACCTTCGGGCCGGTTGAGGGCATCGGCCAGGGCGGCGTCGATGCCAAAATGTGCTTCATAGACTTTTGTCGTTGCCTCATCGAGGGTTGCGGTATTGAAGTTGTATCCGCCCAGGGTCTGGATCGGGTTCCCCGGATCGACCGCCGAGAAGAACTCAACGGTAATGAAGATACGCCGGCCCTCGGGATACCCGGTGGGCAGTTTGTGGGCCGTCTGATTGATGACGCGAACTTGCAGGATCGGATCCCCGGACATCCCGGAGGTGGTCACGCCGACGCCGAGGTCAGCAGCACGATGCAGCATGTCGATGTTGCGGTTTTTTCCGGCTACAAGGTTCTGCACGCCGGTTTCGCTGATTTCGTTGGTTCCCGACCCGCCGCCCGGTCCGTAGTGCGCGCCAATGGCGTCGAGCACCCAGGTCGAGGCGCCGGCGAAATAGTGTCGGCGCGTGGTGGGACGTTCGCTCCGCGGCTCAAGGCAGGCCTGCACTTCATCAACCGGCATGTGGCAGTCCTGGCAGTCGCGAATGATCGGATTATTCAATCCTCCGAAGCGCCCACCCATGTCCACGCCGGTTGAGGCGAAAGTGCTCTTGAGGTATTCGCTGTAGGTGCGCTGCTCGGGGAGCATGTCATACTTGTTGCCCGTCGGGTGACGCGTGTTGAAGGCATTGGCCGTGTAGCTGCCATCGGGCTGCCGTCTTAAATGCGGGAAGCTGACGTCGTGGCAAGTCGAGCACATGTCGGACCGCCGGTGCAGCGCGGACTCAAAGGTGTCGCCTGCGCCGCTCACGAGCCGGTGAAAGAAATCGCAGCAGGCGTCGCCCGGATTGAACGGGCCGGGGCCCATCCAGATCTCCGCTGGGATCTGCGGGCGCGGTCCACGGCGCCGGTCCTCAGGATCGACGACGTAGCCGGCGCTGCCGTTGTCACCGGGCATCGGCGGGTCGCCCAGGTCCATCGACTGCACCGGGACGTTCACACCGAGGGCAGCCAGGATTGCCGTGTCGACGGCGGGCGCGCCGGGCTTGTTGAACGGATCCACCATGCGGTGGCAAAAGGCGCAACTGACGCTGTCGCGATCCTGTTCTTCAATCGCGCTGCCGTTGGTCGGAGTTGAGCGGCCTTCAAGCCAGGCCTTGGGCAGGTGACATCGAATACAAGTGTCGCCAATCCCGGGGGCTTCGACATTTGCAATGTCAAGACAGGCGTACATGAGCGGGTCGCGTCCGGCATGCGCCTTGATTGAACCGCTCCAGTCGTCGTAAATGGGGATTGCGGCCTCACCGCTGTGGCAGCCGGTGCAGGACGTGGCCGGCACAATCAAATCCACCAATTCATCGGGCTGTGTGCCTTTGATGAAGTAGTTGTTGAGGTTTGTGTTCAGATTGAGCGGCGGTCCACCGGCCATCGCCGCGGAAACGCCGAATACGGCGGCGATTCCTGTTGCCCACACCACGCCTGAAAGTCGCATTGCTCTTTCCCTAAACTCGTTGCCTAAAAGGCTTTATGCCTATAGGATTCGTCGGCTGGTTGATCTTCGGACTTGTCCTGCATTTTAGGCGATCGGCACGTCCGGTTTCCCATTTCTGGCCGTCAAGTTCAATAAATCCTAAGCGGCCGACCAGCGCGCGATATCCCTCGATATGACAACCAGTTGTGGACGTACCGTATTCCAATTCCTCGCATTTTTGCAACGCGGATTGCAAGAAATCGGCCGGCTTGCGACGTGGGGGCGGGCGTCGCGGGCCGCAAATCGTGTGTCGCGTTACCATCGATGCCCGCAGATACGGGAGGCAGATCCATGGCAGATTCCACATCAACCGCAGGCCCACGAACGCTCCGTGCCCCACGCGGACCTCAACTCAGTTGCAAAGGCTGGCACCAGGAAGCGGCCCTGCGAATGTTGCACAACAACCTCGACCCCGATGTGGCCGAGGAGCCGGACAAGCTCATCGTCTATGGCGGCACGGGAAAGGCGGCGCGGAGCTGGCCGGATTTCGATCGCATCGTGCGGGCGCTGTGCAGTCTCGAGAACGATGAGACGCTGCTGGTGCAAAGCGGACGCGCGGTCGGAATCGTTCGCACGCATGAGGCCGCGCCGCGTGTGTTGATCAGCAATTCGATGCTCGTGCCCAAATGGGCCAACTGGGAGGAATTCAGACGGCTTGAGGCGATGGGCCTCACCATGTATGGCCAGATGACTGCCGGGTCATGGATTTACATCGGCACGCAGGGGATCCTGCAGGGAACATATGAGACGTTCGGCGCCGCCGCGCGAAAACACTTCGGCGGCGACCTGGCCGGCCGGCTGGTGGTGACCGGCGGACTCGGCGGCATGGGCGGAGCGCAGCCGCTGGCGGCGACGATGCAGGGCGGCGTTTGTCTTTGCGCCGAGGTTGATCCATCCCGCGTGGAGAAGCGCCTGAAGACGCGATATCTCGACAAACTGGCGCGAAATATGGACGAGGCGATTGAACTGGCGCTGCGGGCCAAGGAGCGGCGCGAGGCGGTCTCCATCGGCGTCGTGGCGTGCGCGACCGATCTGCTCGTTGAACTGGTGAATCGCAAGATCACGCCGGATCTGCTGACCGACCAGACGTCGGCCCACGATCCGCTGGGCGGGTATGTGCCCGATGGCATCGCGGATGATCGTGGCGCGGATCGTCCGCATCGCGATGGCGGGGCGGTCTGGTCGCCGGACAAGTTCAAGCGCATGATCTCGCTGCGTGAGAAGGATCCGCAGCGGTACACGCGCGAGTCGTTCCGCACCATGGCTCAGCATATTTTTTTCATGCTGGCTTTGCAGGAGCGCGGGGCCATCACGTTTGACTACGGCAACAACCTTCGCGCCCAGGCCGTCGAGGCCGCGAATCAACGAATTGTGCAGGCCTGGCCTGAGAAGAGCGGGCCGTTTCGCATTCCCGGTTTTGTGCCGGAGTTCATCCGTCCACTCTTCTGCGAAGGGTCGGGGCCGTTTCGATGGTGTGCGCTGTCGGGCGACCCCGCGGACATCGCGGTGACCGATCGCACGATCCTGGAGTTGTTCCCCGAGAACAAGCATCTCGCGCGGTGGATCAAGCTGGCCGGCGAGCGGATCGCGTTTCAGGGCCTGCCCGCGCGGATCTGCTGGCTGGGTTATGGCGAGCGCGCGAAGGCCGGACTGGCGTTCAACAAGCTGGTGCGCGAGGGCAAGGTGAAGGCGCCGATCGTGATCGGCCGCGACCATTTAGACTGCGGTAGCGTTGCCAGTCCAAATCGCGAGACCGAGGGCATGAAAGACGGCAGCGACGCAATCGCCGACTGGCCGATTCTGAATGCTTTGGCCAACACGGCCTGCGGGGCCAGCTGGGTGAGCGTACATCACGGCGGCGGCGTGGGCATCGGCTACAGCATTCACGCCGGGATGGTCAGCGTCGCCGACGGCACGCCGCTGGCCGACGAGCGGCTGCAGCGCGTGCTGACCTGCGACCCGGCAATGGGGGTGTTCCGGCATGTTGATGCTGGCTATGAGCAGGCGGAGGAGATTGCCGAGGCAAGAAATGTGCACCTCGCGGGCTAGGACAAAAATCGGCTTGTTGCATTAGAATCCAGCCCGTCTATCCAAATTAACTTGAAGGTAGGAGGGCAGGAGCATGCGGCGCAACGGGTGTCTTCGATTTGCATTTACTTTTGCTTTGGGTGCTGTAGCAGCCTCTGTTGTCCTGGCTCACCCCGGCCACGACGACGAGCCGACGACCCAACCTGCGGCCGACGTTGATCGCTGCCTCGCGCTTTTCGCCGAGAACCTCTCCGACGGGCCGGGCAATTGGCTGGTCTACATCGAAATCTCCAAGACGCCCTACACCTTTCAGAAGGGCGATCACCTCGAGTACGACATCCACCTCCCGGGTGATTCGCCCGAGCTGAAGGGCGGCGTCGATTTCGATTTCAAGGAGAAGGGTCTACCGTCCGAGTTCGCCGCCCATCCGTACGCGCGCGAGCACGGCTTCGTCGACCAGAACAAGCTCAAGCTGCACGGCGACGCGATCCTCACGCACGCCAAAGACGCGTGGTATCACCGCGAATTCGACCTGTCGCGGCTGGCCGGCGTGGAGGTGCATCGCTGGAATGTGCACTTCGAAGGCGACAAGAAGGGCAAGTACGTCCAGTTTATCGACAACGTGCGAATTACACGCGATGGCAAGCCCGTGTTCACCGTGTATGACAACGAGCGCGACCCTGAATGGTCCGCCCGGCAGAACAGCGGATACAGCCAGAAGAGCATGGTCGCCACTATGCCGCGCGCCGAAGTCGGCGACGCATCGAAGGTCGGCGAGGCCATGGCCCGCATCGAGCGGCAGTTCAAGCTGCGCGAGGCCCGGGCGAAGTTCCGCACGGAAATGGACATGGCGAAAAAGGTCGCCAAGGAATCGGGCGACGCCAAGCTGATCGATGAAGTTGCCAAGGCGGCGGAGATGGAGGATGCCGCGGCCTTCGACAACGCCGATGCCGACAAGTACATCGCCAGTCTGCACAAAGCCCGCCACGCCATCGGCCACCTGCACCCCATGATGCAAAAATACACCGGTCATCTGGTGGGTCATGCCCACATTGATCTGCAGTGGCTCTGGACCTGGGAGGAGTCGATCAACGACATCATCCCCCAGACCTTCAACCAGGCCATCAAGTTCATGGACGAGTTCCCGGAGTTCACCTTCTCGCAGAGCAGCCCGACGCTGTACATGGCCACCGAGCGCTATCACCCCGAGCTGTTCGAGAAGATGAAGCAGAAAATCGCGGACGGCCGCTGGGAGATCGTCGGTGGACGCTGGTGCGAAGGCGACACCAACATGATTTCGCCGGAGTCGCACGTGCGGCACTTCCTCTACGGCCAGCGATACTTCCAGTCGCGCTTCGGCAAGATGTGCACCGTCGGCTGGGAGCCGGACACCTTTGGCCACTGCTGGACCATGCCGCAACTGTTGAAAAAGAGCGGCATCGATTCGTATTACTTCTGTCGCGCCGGCAAGGGCAAGCCGCTCTTCTGGTGGGAGGGGCCGGATGGATCAAAGGTGCTGGCTTTCGAGGAGCCTGCCTCAGGCGGCTGGTACAACGACGTGATCACCGACGAGAAGGTCAAGGAGTTGATCGACTTCGTCCTCGGCACCGGGGCGGACGATCACCTGATGGTCTACGGCGTCGGCAACCACGGCGGCGGCCCGACGCGCGAGCACATCGAGGCGGCATTGGCGATGAAAGACCGCTCGCCATGGCCAAGGGTGAAGTTCTCGACCGCGACGGAGTTCTTCAAACGCCTGCACGCCATCGCGGACAAGCTGAAGGTCCCGACAATCAAGACCGAGCTGAACCCGATCTTCGAAGGCTGCTACACGACGCACAGCAAGGTGAAGCGGGCCAACCGCATGGCGGAGTCGGCACTTGAGGCGACAGAGGTCTTCGCATCAATGGCACACGCGTCGACGGACTTCGTTTATCCGACCAAGGCGTTCGAGAGCCTCTGGGAGGATGTGCTGTTCAGCCATCACCACGACACGCTGCCCGGCTCATTCATTCATCCGGCGTCAATTTATACGTCAGAGATGTTTGACGACGTCATGCGCCGTACCCATCGCATCCAGGATGCGGCACTGAGTAGCATGGTTTCTAGCGTACAAATGTTGCGCAGTCGCAACGGAGTCGTGGTATTCAATCCAACATCCTGCAAAAGAAGCGAGGTTATAGAAGTCGAGATACCCGCGCCGAAGATGGACGAGCAGTGGGTAGTAAAGGATGTTGGCGGGAGGGCCATTGAGGACCAGTTACTGTCATGGGATCGCGATACCTGGGCCTCGGCGAAGATATGCTTCCTGGCCAAGGATGTCCCGCCAATGGGCTACACGGTATTTCCCGTTGATGTACAGCAGCTCGACAAATCGGCGGGCATGCCGCATGTAACACAGCGCGGTGCCCAGGGATCAAATGCCGGCGGACCGCCTTTTCATATTGATCGTATCTATGGCGTCAAATCGAAGGCTGCTCCATCCAGTGGAGGGCCGGCCGTGCCGATTCGCCCAATATACAAGGCACTGCATGAGAAACCCGGCGGAATGACTGCGTGGCAGATACAGCCCTATGACAAAGAGGAGACCGTTGACAAGGTCGTATCCGAGGACGAATTGGAATCGGGCCCCGTCCGCTGGCGCACGCGGCGAGTGTATCGCTGGGATCGTTCGACGATTATCGAAGACACCATTCGATATGCCCACACGCCGCGGGTCGATTTCGAAATCGAGGTCGAATGGATGCAGGTCGGGAGCCCGCAGGCCGGCGGCACCATGCTCAAGGCATCGTTTGATACAGGTGTCAAGAATGGAACCGTTACGGCCGAAATACCGTTCGGCGACATCACTCGCCCGTCTGACGGTAAGGAGTATCCAACGCTCAAATGGGTGGATGTTTCGAATGAATCAAGGGGCGTGACCGTATTCAATGATTGCAAGCATGGCTACGACGCGAAGGACGGCGTGATTCGCGTGTCACTCCTGCGCAGTTCGTATGAGCCGGACCCGACGCCGGACGTGGGCCGGCATCACATGCGATTGTCGGTGTGGACACACGACGGGCCGTTAGACAAGGCGGCGAACTCGAAGGCGGCGTGGGAATTCAACAAACCGGTTGTAGCCGTAACCCCACGAGCACGGCCAGGATTCGCTGCATTCAAGGATCTACCGCCATCGCAGAGCATTTGCGCGGTCAATTTGGATGCGCCCAACGTCGTCGTGACCGCATTCAAGCGCGCGGAGGATGGCGAGGGCTGGATCGTCCGCGCGGCGGAGTGCGGTGGTCAGATTGCGACGGCGACGCTCACGCTTGGCATCAAGGCGACGTCGGTGAAGGAAACGAATCTCATCGAAGTCGATGAAAAGGAAACCACGCGGGCGACATTGAAGGACGACACGCTGACAGCCGAGTTCACGCCGTATGAGATTCGCACGTTTCGGTTGAAGTGATCGAAGAGTCAGAACCCTCCACAATTCACCCGCGGTGGCGGGCGAGTAGCGTGCCGCGCGCACGCATGCGCATGAGTTCGCGCAACGCATAGTCACGCGTCTGCTCGGGCCCCGGACTCGCGTCCGGGTTTCTGATCAGTCATATTGGAGCGTTCCCACAGCGTGCGCATCGTTCCGCATTCCGGGCACCGGTCGCTTTTGATGCCGGTCAGCTCATAATTGCATTTGATACACCAGCCGCCGCGCTCCCCGACGATGACGCGGGCAATGTCGCCGAATGTCGCAATATGGACCGGAAGCACCGAATGGGGCGGAGAGAAGAAATTCACGATCGATTGCACGATGGCGATCAGCAGCGCCAGCGCGATCAGAATCGGTAATGACAGGCAAAGTCCAAGCGAGAGTGCGTTCTTGAAACCCTCCACCGCGCCGTCGCCATTCATGATCGCCACGCCGAGGGTAATCAGAAAAGTCGCAACCATCGCGCCGATGGTGATCAAGCCGTGCGGCAGCCAGCCGGTGAACCGCTGTCCCGGGGATTCCCGCAGAATGGGCAGCCGTCCCCCGGACACAGCACGACATCGATTCCAGAATTCCGCAAGTCTGCGGCCGCGAAACCGCTCAACAATGGGAGTGCTCGGTGAGAATTCCTCGACGTCCGTCTTTACTTTCGTCGCGCACCAGGCCATCCAGCGAAACGCGCCCGCCGCCTTGGAGGTCGAGCCGAGGATGGTCAGTGGCTCGAACCGCTCCGGCGGCATGCGTTTGTGCACGAGATCGGCCAGGCGACCGAAGGTGAACATGGGGGCGAAGCGAACCCGCCAATCGTCTTCGTTGCGCGTGAGTTTCTCGCCGGAAAGGAAGTGCCAGTCGTCCTGATCGAGTCGCACCCCGAGCGCGGCTTCGATTTCGAACCAGAGCATCAGCGGGTCCAGCTCCTCGTCGCAATGTTCCGAGAAGAATCGGTCGATCTGCGTGTCTTCGTGGATGACCGGCTTGGTTTCCGACAGTCCGACTGCGATCTCTCGAATCACCTCGAAGACTTCCGCCTTGGTGGGGCGCGGAGCGTCTACCGGAGGTGTTGACTGCGAAGTCGGATCGTGGGAGGCCGTCATCGACATTCCGGTGGTTTTGCACGCACACACGCCTTGCTTAGTTCCACGCGCAGGTGCATCTCAAACTCATCGATCGTCCTGCAATCAATCACTGCATCATCGCGGCGATGATCGAGCGTGCGACCTGCCACGTCTCTCGCCCAGCCGCCCGCTCCGCTCAATGCGAGGATTGGGCGGCTGTACATCCAGGCGAAGGCGATCTCGCTGAGCGTGCCCGAGGCGCCGCCGACCGCGACCACCACGTCGCCGGCGATGCCGGTGATCACATTCCGCGCCCAGCCCATGCCCGTGGGAATCACGTAATGCGCGTGCTCGTTGCACTCGTCCATGCCGGTGCCGGGCGTGACCGCGATGACGATGCCGCCGGCCATGTTGCATCCGCGCGAGGCCGCGGCCATCACGCCGCCGCGTCCGCCCGTGACCAGGGCCGCGCCGAGTCTGCCGACGACCGCGCCGGCCTGCTCGGCGAGGGCGAACATGGCCTCGTCGGCCTCGGAAGAGCCGATGATGGCGACCTGCGGGCGGCGGTGGGGGTCGGATGCGGGCATTGAGGATTCCTCGGGGCTTGAGTGATTACGTTTGACACATGATACCGCGCGTTCGCTGTTTGAGAATGACAAATAGCGAATAGCAAATAGCGAATCGGAAACCAGGAAACGCGGGCATGGGACGCGGATCGCCTAATCACGAGCGAATATGCACAACAATCCAGTGATGGCCAACATGGCCCCGATTACTCGTGCGAGTAGCCCCGTCACCCGACGTCTTAGACTGAGGTCGCCTCGAATCATGCCCCAAGCGCCGAAGATCAAGAGTGGAGTTCCAATCAAGAGATACGACGTGCGTTGCGAAATCCGCGATTGAAAACACCAGGCAGAAATGAGCGTAACGACAACTACGACTAGCAGAACGTCGCCATAAACTCGGTTAAACCGACATTTCTTGCACTCGTGAAGTGCGATGTCTGGATCGACGACGGATTGGGGTTTCCCGCAGATGGCGCAATTCAGGAGCATGGAATAATCCAAGAGAATCGCTACTCACCCCTTGAGTCTCATTAGCGTCGCTTCAATCAATTCACCCGTCAATTTTGGATCAGCCTTGCCGCCGGAGAGTTTCATCACCTGTCCCCGGAGGAAGCCGCTGGAGGCTTTGACCTTTTTCTCATTGCCGCTGATCGCGTCGGCCACCGCCTGCGGGTTGGCGGCGAAGGCGGCGTCGATCCAGGCCTGCGTGGCGGATTCGTCGCGGATTTGAATCAGTCCGGCCGATTCGGCGATTTCGCGGGGCGATTGTGATGTCGGGGCGTTTGAGTCGCAGAGCTTCTCGACGATTGCATTCGCCGACGTCGCGCTGATGGTGCCGTCGCGAACAAGATTGGCCAGTTCGGCCATCCGCTTCGCATCCATGCCCAAACCGCCGATGCTCACGCTTCGCGCCGATGCCGCGTTGTTCCACATGCCGAGAAACTGCTTCGCCAGAATGGTCGAATCCGCGCCGCAGCCGATGGAATCTTCGAACAAAACAGCCGTTGCACGATCGGCAAGGATGATCTCGGCATCCTTCGCGGTGATGCCGTAGGTGGACTCGAACCGTCGCTGCCGCGCGACCGGCAGCTCGCCGATTTCGTCGCGTACGCTCGTCAGCCACGCCGCGTCGCTCATGACCGGCACGAGATCGGGGTCAGGGAAATAGCGGTAGTCGTGCGACTCCTCCTTGCCCCGCTGGAACTCGGTCACCTCGCCGACGTCGTCCCAGCCGAAGTTCATTTTGCCGAGTTTTTTCAGCGTGTAGTCGTTGTCGCGCTGCCACTCCTTCACCTGCCGGTCGATCTCGTATTGCACGGCCAGCCGCACCGAGCGGAAGCTGTTGAGGTTCTTCACCTCGCTGATCGGCGTGCGGAATTCGCGTCCGTCGTCCGTCGTGATCGCCACGTTGACGTTCGGCTCGAAGCGCATCTGGCCCTTCTGCATGTCGGCGGTGCTGATGCCCAGGAAGCGGACCAGCCGCTGCAACTCAACGCAGAAGGCGTAGGCCTCGTCGGCGTCGGCGATGTCCGGCTGGGTGACGATCTCCAGCAAAGGCGTGCCGCAGCGATTCAAATCGACGCGCGTATAGGTGAGGCCCTCGTGCTGGTTCTTGCCGGCGTCTTCCTCCAGATGTGCGCGGATGATGCCGACGCGCTTGAGCGTGCCGTCGGGGCGGGGGATGTCGAAGGCCCCGTCGCCGCCGACCGGCAGGTCGTATTGGCTGATCTGGTAGTTCTTGGGCAGGTCGGGATAGAAGTAGCTTTTGCGGTCCCACTTGGTCATCGGGCCGATGGCGCAGCCCAGGGCCGTCGCGGCCTTCACCGCTAGCTCATACGCGGCGCGATTCAACACCGGCAGCGCCCCGGGCAATGCAAGACACACCGGGCACACGCGGCTGTTCGGCGCCGCGCCGAACTCGACCGCACAGCCGCAGAAGAGCTTGCTGCGCGTGGCAAGCTGCACGTGGACTTCGAAGCCGATGATGGGTTTGATCTGGAGTTCGCGCATCGCCACAGATTTCATTTGGAGTCTTGTGTTCGCGTTTGCTCGCTCGATGCGGGACGCTTCACATCGATCAACAATGCGTCGGTAACGGGTTCGCCGCGTTCATAGAAGTTCCCTAGCACTTTGCAGGTCATCCCGCCGAACACTATGTGACGCTTTAGAGCGGTATCGTACACCGCGACATGGTCGCGCCGCGTTGTCTTGAGGACGTTCTTATGCCGCACCCAACTCATCGACTTGATATCGAGCGTCCAGGCATCCTTGAACCCGGCCGGGCCTTTGTCGGCAATAGACAATCCGCCGACCACCAGCAGCGCATCGGCCTCCGGATCAAACGTGAGGGATGTCGCTTCAGTGGGCGGAGGGGCATCTCCCTTCGCGTGTAGCTGCTTCCATCGTCCCCCAGCAGCGTCGAAAACGTGCACATCGTTGAAACCGACGTTCCCCCCGCCTCCGCCGAACAGATACCATTTGCGCGCTTTCGCGTCGAACGCAGCGCTGTGAGCCCAGCGGGGCGACGGCATGTCGCCATTCGGGTTGATTTGCTTCCATTTCTTCTTGGCAAGGTCGAACGACCAGAGATCATCAAGCGGAGTGAAACCGACGTCGCCGGACGGTCCGCCATCGCCGCCGTGAATCAGCAAGCGCTGACCGCCGCCGTCGTAGGACATGACCAATCCGTTGCGGGCCGGCGGACCTCCCTTCGCATCGACTTTTTCCCATTGCGCCTGGACCTTCTCGCCCCACTTCAGCATCCAGAGCGTGCCGCTTGGCTTGTCCGCGCCTGGGGCCCAGCCGCCGAATACGTAGAGGGCGTCCTGGGCCTCCGCGTAAACCATGGCAGCAAAACCGCCGACCGGTGGTGTTTCGCCATTTGTCTTAAGTGTGCTCAACCTATTGCTGGTTGAATCGAAGCAGAGCATATCGCCGGGCCACTTCTTGTCAGACGTTGAGCCGCCGAGGATCAGCATTTGATGTCGTTTCGTGTCGTATGCGACGGCCGCTCCGCGCCGATCCGCGGGCGCGGTTTTCTCCAGAGGCTTCACTTCGACTCGCAGCGCGGTGTCAGGTTCTGCGGCGAGGGGAGACGCCAAGCCCATCATCGCGATGGTTGACGCGCCCATTGCCAGCCAGATTTGATTCAATCGCCGTGACATTGAGTTTCTCCGCAAACTGATTGACACGTAGCTTGAAATCCGACTAGGACAGCCGGGCATGTAACCAGGCGCCGGCCGCGGTCACCGCTTCGGGAATCTTCGCCGCGTCGCTGCCGCCGCCCTGGGCCATGTCCGGCCGGCCGCCGCCTTTGCCGCCGACGACCGGG
>CAYXEY010000005.1:0-29952 GCA_964464105.1 uncultured Planctomycetaceae bacterium | reverse complement strand
TAGCTCATTACGGATCACGGGCGGCGAGCTCGACGATGACCATTGGCCACCCGGGATGATTAACAACCAATGCGTGTTCCATACGGACCGTCCAGCGAGCTCAGGACGAAAGAACGGGCTGAGGCCCGTACTGGACACGCGACCGGAAATAGGTATGAAGCGCTTGACGGCATTGAGGTAGTTTGAGGTGCCCGCGACCGTCGCGGCCCAAGGATTGTACGTCGGAGGAGGGGCGGCATTGCCCGGCAATGGTACCGGCAGCCATTGGTCAACCGCCGCCCATGGTCGGGGGAAGCCGACCTCTGGTCCATTATCGATTTCGCGAAGTACGGACTCGCCCACCGGGAGAAGGAATATCCGGAAGAATCCGTTTGCGCCCACCACGCCGCTGAAATCGGAGCCATCAGCCACAACCGCCACATTGCGAATCTTGACGTTGCGTGCCACTAGAAAATTGTCTGGACCGAATGGGTCCTCTGGACCATTGCCAAAAAAGTTGTGTCCACCCACCTCCGTGGTGAAGGGAATCACAATGGCCGGCCCATCATCGTCGATCGGATTGATCTGTGCGAAGTCCCGGATGGCCGGAAGGTCCTGCAGACGCTGAACGAACAGGGACTCCATCCAGTGTCTGAAGCGAAGCGCGTCCTCGTTCGAGAAGCCATATCCCAAGAGATTGAATTTCAGACTGAACTCACCGCCAGATCCCGCTGGCGTGAAGGGTGAATTGAAATTGTTGGTTAGGGCCGCCGCATCAAGCTGGTTGATGATCCCCTGAAGACCGACATTCAAACCGGGGTTGCTGCAGTCTCCGCTGCCAAGGAGCCGCTCCCGATGGATGTTGGCCAGCAGATTGTTTACCGTGGCTCGGTCGTTGTATTCATAGGCATATGCACGTGCCGTTAGGAACACGTACCGGGCCGCGATGTCGTAGAAAGCGCCATACTGCTGCAAGGCGTTGTTGCGGAAGACTCGGAAGGCAAGGTCCTTCCAGCGATACTCCTGTAGGTTTTCCCTCTGCAGCGTACGAATGCGTTCGCGCTCAGCTTGCAGTCGCACGCCACGTTGCACAGCCGCCTGGAGACGTCCTACGGCCTGAGCCGAGTTCTCGCCGGCGATAGCTAGGTTCACCATCAGTTGAGGCGTCTGGCGAATCAACGACTGCAGGCGCAATCGCTCCCTCTCGATCTCCACCTGGATACGGATACCAGTGAGCTGGACCTCCTTCCACGTGTTGATCCGTTCTCGTTCCTTTTGTATGTCGAACTCAGTTCGTAATGCCTTGAGGGCGCTTGCTGCCCCGACCTCATTGCTGATTGTATCAACAGCGCCGGCTACTGCAGGAGCGCAAGCAGATCCTAAAGAAAAATAGCAAGCCGCGACAGCTTGTACGACTGCCTTCACGACATTGTGCACACGCTTTAGCTTGCACCACCAGTTACAACGAGTCTTGAGCTCCTTCAGTCGGTCGGTGAGCTTCATTTGAAGCACTCCGGCCTCATTAATGACGTTGATCTCCTGCTCACCCGTCGCCGTCCGGAACTCGATGAATCTCACCAGATCGTCAATCTCCGCCTCTAACGCCGTCAAAGCACCATCTGCCTCGTCACCGCGGAGCTCGGATACTCGAAGCTCAGACATGGCCAACTGAATCTCGCCAGGGGCAATGCGCGCAGCCCAGCCGCGAGAAGCGATCTCGTCCGAATCGAGCAGAAAGCCTGTCAGATCTGGCCGCGTGTTGGCTTCTTGTATATCGTTGGTCGTTGGATCAAGGTCGTTGTCCGCGGGATCGCTTATGGACGGATATCCGTAAAGCTCAATGAGGCGGTTGGTGAAGTCGGCCTCCTGCTCTGCTACTTGATCTGCAAATGTCGTCTGGGCCTCGCCCTGCTCCCGCATCCGCTGGGCTGCTTGATTGGCCCAATTCAGAATTCCACGAGCATTTGACATGGCCTGACAAGCCGCCACTTTTACCTGCTGGTAATGAGACTGTCCTGTTCCTGTGCCCAGGCTTAAGGGGTTGATTCCGAAGGGCACGACGTTCTGGACCAAACCTAGCGGATTTAGGCCCGCACCTGCCGCATCAACTCTCTCTTGAACTTCACTGACCGCGCTAACCAGCTCCGATAGTTCACTCAAACTGTTACGGTTAACCGGGTATTCCGTCGTCGGAGTTTCGGTTGGCAGCAATTGATTCGTCGTCGCCCAGTCGAAATAGGCGCCCATCGCGGTACGCCGAGCCCAGTCCGCCATTCCCCAAGCACGATCGGAATCAGTATCGAACAAGGCAGGGTCATAAGTACCTTGCTCGGCCACGGGCGGTTCCTGGTAATCCCGACGGAAGGTCCAATCTACCACGCGAATGCCTGCTCGCGCCCGCGCCGCCATGGCCGAGACCATGTTGCGAACACCTTCGTATTTGACCTCAAAGGAATCATTGCCTCCACTGCTGTTTGGGTCCACCGACTCAACCTGAGCTTCCTGCTCATTGATGAAGAATTGCGCAAATGCAGACTGTGCTGCGCCTAAGTTGTCTGGATCCCCACGAAATACATCCATGTACGTCTTAGTCGCCGTCAGGTAATAACCCCACGCATCCCCCTGCCCTTGCGGGTATTTCAACGCCGCCAGGTAGTTGTTAGACAAATTGGGTCCGTAGTTGCTTCTATAGGCAGCTGAGCCCGCGGCGGACCCAACATTGGGAGGCAGACGATTGTATACCGCCGTTCGAGTTGATTGCTGGGAGTTGGAAGGATTTACGATGACAGGATAGTAAATTGAATCGTCAAGCCACAGGCTCGGGGTGCCGGGCAAAGCCCGTCCGCGCAGTAACGCCAACTCTTCGTCCAATTGTGAGCTAATTCCAGAGCCCGGCAATCCTTGAAAACAAAAAACCTGACCCAACTCTGTTAGTCCTACGCCAGGCGTTCCCACTGTAGGATCGAGCGCGTCGCTAAAAGCCTCATTTCCCAACAACATCTCGAATGAATACAACTCCCGATAGACCCTTCGAAGTTCCGAAGGACGCGCCGAACAAGTCGAAAATATCATTACGAGTGACCGAAGCTGCGACGCTGGCTCCATGAACGAAGCGGAGGGCGTCTGACACGGAAAACCTCCACAGGCCGGCCACGGACGGCCATATGCCGTCAACATATTCTGATACGTTGCGCTGCCTCGATTTGTTTGGAAAAAAGATACGCTCGCACCTGTTATTTGAGCAACAGCGTCATCTAGATCACAATTATCTGGAACCTGATTATTATTGCAGTCAACGCTATATCCGGAAAGGTTGTCGCAAGAATCAGGAATATTATTAAGATTGCAGTCTGGATCAGTATTTGAGGCAATATCGCATTGGTCCGGCACAGTATTATTATTGCAATCAGGGCTCGTTCCCGAGGCCGTATCACAGGTGTCTGCGATTTGATTACTATTACAATCCGTGCCGGGTCCAATTCGAAAATCCGACTCCTCAGGACCGTTCCATGATGGCGAAAGCCATCGACTGTAGGACTTAAGGGGCGTACAGGATGGGTCATAGACTAGTCTTAGACGCCAGTGATACTGTCTATTGAGCTTTAGGCCGCTAATTACTTCGCTTATGTTGGATTGACTTGATGCAAGCCACGTACTGCTACGATACGTGTCCAAACCATTGAATTGTTGCCCCAGTGGCTTCGCCTCGCATTCCAACTTAATTCTACTGCGCCCAAACGGTGTACTCGGATTAACCGCAGCACGGAAACTACAAGGGCTATCAGAAGTTGAATACGCCGCCAATGGTGTGGAGCTGTTGACGCGGCGCTGTTGCGGGACCATCGGAAGTCCGGAACTTCCGTTTCCGTAGTATGCGTAGACCCGGCCTTCTGCGAATTGCGTGGTGCCGTATGCTGACGCAGTCGCAATTATGTCGCCAAACCCGTCACCATTAACATCTAAGGCACCACAAACGGTGTTCCCCAGATTTGAACCCCCTTGGCTACCGAGCACAGTCCAACTCGGCGAGACGCTTGGCCCCGCGGTCGACCCATAAAATACGAGAATCCGTCCCTGGCCGGCATCATCAAATGTAAAAGTTGGATTTCCAACAATGATATCGCCATATCCGTCGCCATTTACGTCTCCAGCAGTGTCGACGGTATGCCCGAGATAAGTATTTGCCTGATTGCTTTCAACGGTCCATACGGGCGAGACGGCAAGTCCGTTGGGAGATCCCAAATAGACCCGCGCCTGTCCTTCAGAATTCTGTCCATTCGAATAATCACCATTTCCCACAATTACATCGCTAAAGCCATCTCGGTTTGTATCCCCGGCGCTTGTTGCAGCATAGCTTGCACCTGACGACCAGCTAGTACTACTTGATAAACCCGACGCAGAACCCAAGAATACTACAGTGGAACCTCCACTCATTATCACATCGCCATATCCATCGCCGTTAACATCTCCGGCAGGGGCAATTGTCTCACAATGAATAGACTTACTCCAATTGGCTGTCGTGGCAGAGCCTGAAACAGATCCATAATAAAGTCTGGCCTCATTGGCAGATAGTGTAACACCAATGTCTTCGTAACCATCTCCATTGACGTCGCCGATCGAAGAAACTCTACGTCCAAGTCTTCCGGAACTTTGGTCACTCTCAACTGTCCAATCAGGCATTGCCGAGAGGCCGTTCGGGGAACCCCAATAGACAAACGCGCGCCCTTCTCCACTTTGACCGTTATCAAATTCAGGGGCGCCGATTATTACGTCTGAGTATCCGTCGCCATTGAAGTCTCCTGCCGACACCGAGAGGCCAAAAAAGGCATTGGCCTGATTCGATTCGGCTGTCCAATTGGGAGTAACGCTAAGCCCGATAGGCGATCCGTGATAGACGAATACCTTCCCCTCATCGATTTGTCCATTATCGAATGCGAATGCTCCAACAATGAGATCGCTATAGCCGTCGCCATTAACATCACCGGCACTAGCGAGGCCGTTGACACCAAACTGCGAGAGGGATTGGTTGCTATTGACAAACCAATTCCCGCTGGTCGCAAGACCGGCGGTGCCACCACAATATACAAATGCGCGACCTTCGGAACTCTGGCCGTGATCATAGTTGTACGCGCCAACGATGACGTCACTGTAACCGTCGCCGTTCACGTCGCCGGCTGTCGCAAGAGAAAAGCCGAATTGGGTGCCCGCTACGTCGCTCTCAGTTGTCCAATCTGGACTTGATACAAGACCCGCAGCTGAACCTAGAAAGGCATAAGCACGACCCTCGTCAACCTGACCGCCATCAAATTGAAATGCCCCGACAAGCACATCACCGTAACCATCGCCATTGACGTCGCCGGCGGTAGCAACTCCGTACCCAAAAAACGCCGAGTCCTGGTTGCTTTCTGCAGTCCAATTCGGTGATGTACTCAAGCCACTTGCAGATCCGTAATAGGCAAATGCGCGTCCCTCATCATTCTGGCCATTGTCAAATTGGAACGCCCCAACAACTACATCACTGAAGCCATCTCCGTTCGCGTCGCCCGCTGTGGCGACTGAGATTCCGAACAATGCCCCTGCCTGATCGCTTTCCGCCGTCCAATTGGGACCGGCGCTCAAACCTGATGCAGAGCCGTGATAGACAAATGCCTTGCCTTCATCAATTTCGCCGTTGTCGAAATGGTATGCGCCTATGATAAGATCGCTGAAGCCGTCCCCATTTACATCCCCTGCGGTTCCAAGTGAAAAACCAAAGAAGCTACTGGATTGATCACTCTCCGCACTCCAACTGGGCATGACACCAAGCCCAGCGGCAGAGCCATTGAACAAATACACTCGTCCCTCGCCAGTCTGTCCATTGCCATATGGTGGTGCACCGACTGCTATGTCACCAAATCCGTCCCCATTCACATCCCCGGCCGCTGCCACCACCCACCCGAATTTTGCAGCGGCTTGATCGCCGTCGGCAATCCAATTGGGAGTTGCACTCAGGCCAGCGGTAGACCCAAAGTAAACAAACGCTCGACCCGCATCAACGTGTGCGCTGTCGTAATCTGGGGCCCCCACAAGGACATCAGAGTATCCATCGCCATTGACATCCCCTGCTGTTGCTACAGAAATACCCAAATAGGCTTCGACCTGATTCCCTTCCACAGTCCAACCGGGAGAATTGGCTAGCCCATCTGCTGAGCCGTAGTAGAGAAAGGCCTTCCCCTCATCAATTTGGCCGTTGTCGTATGAATTCGCCCCGACGATTACCTCCGAATACCCATCGCCGTTTACGTCTCCGGCTGAGGCGACAGAGTACCCAAACTGAGCATTTGCTTGGTTGGACTCTGCGGTCCAGGCGGGCGTCGTCGCGAGCGGATCTATTGTTATGGGATATGTTGCATTAGAGTCATCTACTAGTATCGCCAACGCATCAGATTCGCAGATACTATCGTCCGACCAGCTAGGACCACTAAACGAAGGACCCGCCAAGTTGAATCGTGAGGCGAGGACTTTACCAGTTGCGTCGAAGGCATGAAGTTCTGCGAATTGGAGAACGCTGATGCCAGTGCTTGTCAAGAATTCCACTTGTGAATTGTCATCGGCGATTTCTGGCCGCAGGTCACCTGTGATCGCCAACAACAAACAAACGGGTCGTTTTTGAGTCGGTGCGGTGTCAGACCGCTCATCCGTATTCTCTGGTGCCTGATAAATAGTGAATCCTTGCTCTAGACCTCGCGCATCATTCATGTACCATTCTGTAATGCCCGACCGGTTGTACTCGACACGGTTGCCATCAACACAAGGGCTCGAAGCAAGTACTGGGTTCAGGTTTCCGATACGCCCATAGCAACTCAGGTTAAGCCCCAATCTCCAAGGTACGTCCGGGTCCTTCGAAATGTGTCGCGGGGTGACCCAAATACCCGAGGAAGTAAAGTAGGTTCTGAGGTTTTGATTCCTATTCGGGGCCTGGAACGCCCGGCCTTCGTCTGCGATCGGCGTCGCATCTTGCCATGTGACGGCATATTCGCCGCTAGCGAGGCTCCTTTGAGCATCTGCCCACCAACTGACAGGGATACTAGCCGCCACTTTTCCCGTGCGTTCTCCAACATTCGCCTCTTGTGCAGTTGCGCCGTTGATTAGAACCACGAGATTCAAACATATTCCCAAGAAAAACATTGAACGATTGAATACCTCAGTCGCCCCAGAGACGTTCAGGCTTACTTGATTTGTTCTATTCGATTTCACGTCCATAACTAAGCCAGCAAAGGAAAAACGCCGTAGCATCCACGGGAGCCAGCTTACGTTCACTTCCTTTGATCGACTATACCTCCAATCATTCTGTTAAAAAACACAAAAAAGCCGGTATGACCATCCGTCACCCTCTCTTCACAACAGTAACCGTCCATCATGTCCTATTTCTATTCACTCCTCGGGAGTAGAAAATAGATTCGGATCGCGCACTCCGCGCGCATCCAGCTCTCGAATTAATTGAAGCCGCTGGTCGTCTATCTTACCGATGCTCTTCGGATCTACCTTCCCGCTCAAGACATCACCCATTGATGGCAACGCTCGCAACTCTGCCTTTAGTCTTGCAGTATCTACTCTTTGTATTTGTGCGTCCCACAACTTGCCCGCCATCTTCTGGGTCTTTTCCGATACTACTTTCACAATCTCCGATTCTACTATCTCTGCCGATTTTGTAGCCATCCTAAAAGGCACCGATGTAGTAATCTTAAAGCCCTCAAGCGTGGCTTTTTGCGCGGTTCGAATCCCAGATTTTCGTATTTGCGCTACCCTGTCCTCCGCCCTTATGAACTCTTCTTCCTTCCCTTTTACAATTGGCGCACTTCTCAATCGATCAATTTCTCTTGCCTGATCACGCGACTCAATCGCTGCGTCCGTGAGTCCGCCTACTCCCAAAAAATTGCTAACGCCTTGTAGCAATTGTTCACTCCATGTTTCAGCTTCCCAGCCAGTTGGGTCACAGAACACAATTGGACGATTTTGGCAATACGAATAAGGATTGACAGATTGTGGTGTAATAAGTTTCTCATTGGCAAGCGCAGAAGTCAAGAGTGGATCGGGCGACAAGAACTTTGCAAATTTGGGATCATAAAGCCGAGAGCCCAAGAAGGCGAAACCCACCTTTTCATCAAGCTCCCTCCCCGCGAAGCCATAATAAGACTCGTGTGCTTCGTCACTCTGAAGACGCGGCAAGCGACGAAGGCCGAATGGATAATAATTATCCTGTGACATAACTTGGCCCGAAAGGTCGGTCGTCACGCTGATAGATCCTAAATGGTCTCCATGGAAGAAAATTACTTCACGATCAATCGACTCCTCACATGAGACATGCGATCCCTCGCCCATGATCCAATAAGCCGTCGCCGGCGCACCCGAGAGCGACTCATTATTATTAAGAAATGCAGGCAGTCCGTGAGTCAGCCAGTCGCCCTCGAATTGGTCATATGAAAATACCCTCGGACCTGCCGGTACCAAATTCAACTCTAGGGAAAATGGTTCAAGCCTCGGCCAGGCAATCATTGTCGGCGCAGAATTCACCGGTGTATTCACCAAACACGTGTCATAGGCACCCCTAACGGCTTTGATTCGATTTGAGGGCACATACACCCAAAGCGGCACGCCGAAAGGCATGGGAATCCCAGTTGCGACGAGCTCCCAAGAAACTCCATCCCAATAATAACTCGTAGAATCATCGCCGAGGATTTGTTGACTCGTCATACTCGAATGAACTGACAAAGTAATCAAATTCCATCCGCTAACCAATGGAATCTGTTGAAGTCGTTCCCTTGAAAAATCCAGCGTGCCCTTTACCTGCGCAATTCGCTGATTGCCCACAATACAATATTTCGTCGAGGCAAAGTTAGGACGACTTTCAAAATAAGGGCTCGGGAAAAGCGACCGTGTTAGCCGGTCGCCTACCAATTCTTTTCGCGCCACAGCCTTGCTTCGCGAATCATAAATAAATGTCAAGCTTCGACTCAACTGACTGTAACTTACCGGGCGATTCAAGTAATCCCAGTCAATACTAGTCATGCCATTTCTTGTGACATTGCCATTTGAATCGTATTCAAAGGTATGCCCGTTTATTGTAGACGTAATGGAGTGTGGACCAGGCGGGTCGCCAATCTCTCGACCAATTCGGTTGCTTGCGCCTGCACTTCCACCAAATGCAATCGCCCCTAAATTGATGTTATCATCCTCAGGGATGTGTCCTGGCATTCCCACCGGTGGCGTTGTTTGGCTGATCAGATTTCCAATCGCGTCATAGAAGTAATTCACCTGACCGATATTCGCGTTAATGTCATCACTTCGTGCGTATCGTACTTGCGTTAATCGGCCCATATCGTCATGTTGAAATACCTGCGTATTGCGGAGCGGAGAGTCGATTGGAAGCAAGTCAGATGCTGGACGTCCATCGACAATCTGACTAATGCCGACGGCGGCGTCATAGGTATAATTGTAATGGATTAGTTCACCGCTCATTGGCGATAATGAGACCGTCTCGCTCAAACGGTCACGAATGTCATAGATGTAACGCGTTTGCACCCCATTTCCATATTGAATTACCGAATACTGACCCGTAGGCTCATAGTCTATGCCACTTACTACTACGCGGCCCAGCGGTCCGCCATCTATTTGCTCTAATGACGATGCCGAGTTGTATGAGAAATGTATATGATCATTATCGGGATAATATAAGTCGGACATGCGATCAAGTAAGTCATACGCAAAATGAGTAGTAAATGTAGCATTTGTTTGCAATATTGGGTCCTTTATTTTTTTTATTGTCCAGAGAATGTTACCTCTCTCATCGTAGGAATTATGTGTTTCCCCGGATAGGTCATGTACTGCAGACAGGCGCCCGCCACAAAGAGTTGCACTTGCGGAAGTTCCGTCACCAAGATCGACATTATTGCTGGCTGTGTCATAAATATATGTGACATCTACAGGGTCATTAGGCCCTCCGCCCTGATTCCAATAGTTCTCGGTCAGCAGTCGATTTGCGAAGTCATAGGTGTAACGAATCACCTGAGTATTGGCATCCGTTGTCTGAAGAAGCCTTCCCGCGTCGTCGTAGGCATAAGTCATGTGACCGCGGTCCGGATTGTTTATGAAAAGCTTACGGCGAAGTGAGTCGTAGGTAACGCTTTCGACATTGTCTTGAGTGTCAGTAGTCGTGAGCAAATCTCCTAATGTGCTCCAGGCGTAGTGTGTCAGATACACTGCAGGACCATTGCGCTCCGTGACTTCAATCAATCGGCCGCGGCCGTCCGTCCGATATGACATAGGTGTCCCGGCCCCGGCGTTGTCATTTTCATCCCAGATACTCTTGACATACGGCTCATAGAGGGTGCGGGAGAACGTCCCGTCTGGATTTGTAAGACGAACTAAACGGTTCGGGACGTCATATTCCATCGCCACTTTGGTTTGCGTAGGACTCGGAGTCTCATAAGCATAGGTCGCGCTGTAGTGGGGCAACCAGCGGCTTCGTTCAAGTTTTCTGGAATTAAAATCGACTGCATCGAGGTAGCGCCATTGTCCATTTTCTCCTTCGACCTTGTTGCCAAGTTTCCGACCGTAACCATCGGAGTACTGATAAGAATCGTATGTGCCGCCTCCAACAGATTCGAGGACTTTTGTGACCACAGAACTGACTGGATGGCCTATTAAATAGTCATACGTAGTTCGTGCACCGCCAGGTCGCAGTAGGATCGCGAGCCTGCCGAATCGATCATAGGAAAAAGAGCTAGATGCCCCCGCGAAATCCACGGACGAAGCAATTGTCCCGAACCCGAGGTGATAATTCGCCGACGCAACAAGCGAGCTTCCTCCGGCCAAGTGCACCATTTCGGCCGTTGGATAAATATGAACGTACGGGTCGATCGTGAACGAACGGAAATGCCCATTGGGATCGGTTGCAAGTATGACATTTCCCCACGCGTCAAATATGTTTTCTATCGTGTGAATCCATCTGTCCTCTGTGTTCAGCCAATTCTCGTGCAGGGTCATGTTGCCGTTGGGATCGTGAGTAAACCGCTCGTCGGCCACGACGGGGCCCGCTGTCGCGCCTCGGGTTGTCATTTGCTGAGGAAGATTCATTAACCAGATTGCAGGACGATAGTCGTATGCGGTTGAAACGAAAATGTCGTCGGTCGCGTCGGATAGGATGCCATGGTCGTTGTCCTGCGTCGGATTGCCGTAGTCGTCGAAATCGAACGTTTTTCGCGATTGCACCGAGGTGGGGCCACCTTCGAAGGTAAATGTGTCTTCAACACCTGGAAACGCGAATCTAACGGTCGCACCGTCTGTTCCGGTCGCCAATGTGCGGTCAATAATGGTGTTCTGAGTTCTGACGAAGACATTACCGGCTGCGTTAGTTATCTCATGCTGAATGGTCTGGCCCTTGCGGCAGTCCGCGGTCTCACCCGTGTCGAACCAATGCTTGGTCACCTTGGTGGGTGCGGAGGCGTCACCTAATTCCGTGATTTCGGCATAGGCGAACCCCCGAAACTCCTGTTTGGCCGAGCGATAAAATGGGTCCCGATACCGAATCTGCTTAATGTTGACGTTCCCCCGACTGTCATCTTCGGAGATTTGCGAAACAATCGGGACGGAAATGGGCATGTTCTTCGTCCACGGTGAACCGCCCTGGTTCGCATTCAGCATCTGCTGAATCGAGGATTCGTAGTTGATGGTGATCGTCAGCCCGAGTCCATTCGAGACCTGACGAAGCAAATTTGGCCTCACGCCTGGAATGAGGTCAATGAACTGCTCCCGTAGGCCGGCTGGCCGTGTGCCATTCGAGATTACGATGTCGCCGGAGCCGTTTCCATTCATGTCCGCCCAACGGAGGGCGTCGTTTGCGTTGAACGGTGGCAAGCCGGTCATGATGCGACGCGATGAAAAGCCCGATTCCCCGATATTTAGCCAATAGTATAAGCCACTGGTCGCGGTGATGGGTCGTACAACCGTCAAATCGGCCAAACCGTCGCCGTTGACATCAGTAAGCCCTGACCGGTCAATATCCGCGGCGGTCAGCGTCACATCCAGGTTAACGATACGCGGCCCTACGAAATTTCCGCGCCCTTTGCTGAACCAGTACAACACACGGGTCGGTTGAATCCAAACAAGGTCCTGAAGGCGATCACCATTCATGTCGGCGATCTTTGTCCCGGGAAGTTCAAATTTGAATGTCTGCCCGCCGTTTGTCAGGATAGGTGGAGAGATCTCCTGCGCATATTGACCGTTGGGCAAGAGTAACCATAGCCTGTAGATTGAGTCATCTGTAAACAGAATGTCATTGAACCGATTGTGATCAATATCCAAAGATCGCGCGTTAAGCCCCGTCGCTCCGTCGAAGGGCCACAGCGGCCATGTCGTCGTTGTGGATAATGTTGTAGCAGGAGCCTGCCATGCCGTTGCGCCAGTATTTCTGAAGTATCGATAGGAAATTGAAGTGATTTTCTGAGTGATGTCCGAGAGACCATCGGAGTCCATATCGGCGAGGTGAATACCTGGAGACGCCAAGTCTATGTTTAACGCCGCGCCTTGCGTTGTTAAGACCGGAACGGGAGTTGACCAGGCCAACAGGCCCTGTGCATTAACCCCCAGGTTATAATACACGCTATGTGCGAAAGATTCCGTGTCTAGCAAATCGGGCAAACCATCGCGATTGATGTCGATCAAGTCGACGCTTGGGTCATTCATCGCTCGCTGGGGATCGCCCACACTGAATGTAACAGAAGCTGCGACATTATGTGGCGGGACCCATTGCGTGTAGGCAAAGGTGGTAGGTGGCAAACCCGTTGGCGGCAAATCCGTGGCGCCGTCGTCTCCAAGCTGGCGAACCTGTTGCAATAGCGAGTGCCCGCTTGAAGAGTCGTATTGCAATGTGTAGCGCCGAATCAGAAAGTCCGAATTGCCGTCTCCGTTTAGGTCCCCGGTAATGGGCGATCCTGTCGCTGGCATGCCCTGTGCAATCACATCGATTTGCGTGAGGCGCAGTGCGGTCCGAATCTCAAAGCCCGTGAGGAAATCCGTGAAAATATCCGGCCGACCAGACTCGTAGCTAAATACAACGGAGTAAAATATAGACTGAGAGCCCCATTGAACCTCTCGAATGTACTTTTGTCCCGCAGAGCTGGAATCGGTCAGATACGAGTAACGAATGGCATTTCCGTTGAGGTCAGTGTGCTTATCGAGCAACCACCGAAAGGTGTTACCATCTGAATGGACGCGTGAAAGCGTCGTCGTTCCAAATTCCAAAAGATCCCCATCCTTCGACCTCGCGTTCCATGCGCTTCCCAGGCGCTGGTAACGATGGAAAGTGGACTCGTTCTCGGAGCGAAAGAACCCATCGCTGAGCGGAACAAGTTCTTCCCCATCGACGCCAGCTATGCGATCGATTTCTTCAAGATTGTCGATTTGGCCGTTACGGTCGTCATCGACTCCATTTGCCGCATCAACGTAAAACGGCACGCCTCGGTCCAAACTCCTGCTAACAGAGGGTGTGCTGACTGACCAACCAATTCCGAGCGGGCCGTTGCCATTACCGGCATGGTATTGCAGTGACAATTGCGGAGCGTGCCCCGCGGGCCCTGGCGGCAGAACCAGAGGTACAGAATAACTTCCGCCACCCGTATTCAGTTGGGGCTGAAACGACTCGCCCAGTCCATTTATCGAACCAGGCCCGGAAGGTAATGAAATGGCTTGTGGCGACACGCCATTCTTGTCGGCGGAAAGACAGGGTATTGCCCCGATCGTAACAAAGATTGTGGCAATGCACAGGCGAGTTTGCATAACCGTGTCCGCCTACATTCAATTCTGATAGGCGTGAAACTGAAACCGGATATCGGTAATGCCGACATTTGCACTTGGGTTGCCAGTAGGGCCGTAAATAAACTGCATGAGCTCACTTCGAATAACGGGAGGCGAGCTAGAAGAGGACCATTGGCCACCAGGAATGATCAGCAACCACTGGGTGTTCCACGCTGCTCGGCCAGCGAGCCCAGGTTGGAATAGTGGATCTAGGCCAGTGCTAGATACGCGGGCCTGGATTGGCAAGAAACGCTTCACAGCGTTAAGGTAATTTGAGGTATTAGCTACGGTCGCGGCCCAAGGGTTGTAGGTTGGACCCGGTGTCGCACTGCCCGGCAGTGGAATCGGCAACCATTGATCAACCGCCGCCCAGGGACGCGGAAGCCCCACCTCGGGGCCATTGTCTACCTCACGTAGAACAGATTCGCCAACTGGTAATAGGAATATTCGAAAATCAGAATCATTGCCCAAGACGCCGCTGAAATCACTCCCGTCAGCTACCACAGCCACACTGCGAATCTTGACATTTCGCGCAACTAGGAAATTATTCGGGCCGAATGGATCCTCGGGGCCGTTGCCAAAGAAATTGTTGTCGCCAATTTCGGAGGTAAAGGGGATTACAATAGCAGGTCCGTTGTCAAGACCCGGACTAATCTGAGCGAAGTCGCGAATGGCAGGAAGGTCCTGGAGTCGTTGGACCACTAACGACTCCATCCAGTATCTGAACCGTTTGGTGTCATCGGCGAATGGGCCATATCCTAGCAAATTCGTCCTGACGCTTACTTCCTCGACTCCTTCTACGTTAGTGTAAGGCGAGTTAAAGGTATTGACGGTAGCCGCAACCTCAAGCTGATTGATGATCCCTTGTAGGCCAACGTTCAGCCCGGGATTATTGCAGTCTCTGCTACCTAAGAGGCGCTCTCGATGAATGTTGGCCAGTAGGCTGTTCACGGTGGTCCGGTCGTTGTATTCGTAGGCAAAAGCACGGGCTGTAAGAAAGACATACCGGGCGGCGATGTCGTAAAAGGCACCGTACTGCTGCAGCGCATTGTTGCGGAACACGCGAAACGCTAGGTCCTTCCAGCGATACTCCTGAAGATTCTCCCGCTGCAGCGTTCGAATGCGTTCTCGCTCGGCCTGTAGTCGTGCGCCTCGCTGTACGGCCGCCTGGAGACGTCCCATCGCCTGAGCCGCGTTCTCGCCGGCGATCGCTAGGTTCACCATCAGTTGCGGGGTTTGGCGGATCAGAGATTGAAGCCGCAAACGCTCCCGCTCGATCTCCACCTGAATTCGGATACCCGTAAGTTGAACTTCCTTCCAAGTATTTATTCTTTCTCGTTCCTTCTGTATGTCAAACTCTGTCCTCAACGCCTTCAAAGCACTGGCGGCGCCGACTTCGTTGCTGATTGTATTCACGGCGCCTGCAACCGCGGGGGCACAGGCACCCCCAACGGTGCCCACACATGCGGCAATTGCCTTCACCACACTCCTAACAATTCGATGGACCTTCTTCAGTTTACACCACCAATTGCAACGGGTTTTTAGCTCCTTTAACCGGTCGGTGAGCTTCATTTGCAGCACACCGGCTTCGTTAATGATGTTGATTTCCTGCTCTCCCGTTTCCGTACGGAATTCGATAAAGCTTTTCAGGTCGTCAATCTCCGCTTCTAATGCTGTTAGCGCCGCATCCGCCTCGTCTCCACGAAGCTCCGATACTCGAAGCTCCGACATCGCCAGCTGAATTTCGCCTGGAGCAATACGCGCGGTCCATCCCAATTGCGCGAGCTCTTCGCTATCCAACAAAAAGTTGACCAAATCCGGTAAGGAACTGGCCTCCTGGACATCATTTGTACTTGGATCCAAGTCGTTATCTGCCGGATCATTCACGGATGGATATCCGTAGAGTTCGATGAGACGATTGGTGAAGTCCGCCTCCCGCTCGGCCACCTGATCTCCGAACGTGGTCTGAGCCTCGCCCTGCTCCCGCATCCGCTGGGCTGCTTGATTGGCCCAATTCAGAATTCCACGAGCATTTGACATGGCCTGACAAGCCGCCACTTTTACCTGCTGGTAATGAGACTGTCCTGTTCCTGTGCCCAGCGTTGAGGCATTGATCCCGAATGGAACCACATTCTGCACTAGACCCAGCGGATTCAGGCCGGCACCTGCCGCATCCACTCGCTCTTGAACTTCGCTAACAGCGCTGGCCAGCTCCGCAATTTCGCTCACGCTATCGCGATGAACTACACCGAGTGGATACTCTGGCGCAGGTGTTGAGGGCGCCGGAAGTAGTTGATTCGTGGCCGCCCAGTCAAAATAGGCCCCCATCGCGGTCCGCCGGGCCCAATCTGCCATTCCCCAGGCACGATTGGTATCGGTATCGAACAAGGCGGGGTCATAAGTGCCTTGCTCAGCTACTGGCGGTTCCTGATAGTCCCTTCGGAATGTGAAGTCCACTACACGAATTCCAGCTCGCGTCCGTGCCGCCATTGCAGACGCCATGTTCCGGACGCCGTCGTAAGGCACTGGGACCGCGTCACCGCCTCCACCACTGCCTGGGTCGACAGATTCGACCTGGTTTATTTGCGCGTTGATAAATCCTTGAGCGATGCCTGACTTTTGAGCCACAAGATTGCCTGGCTCTCCACGAAACACATCTAGGTATGTCTTCGTCCCGGTCAAATAATAGCCCCAGGCATCCCCTTGGCCTTGGGGGTACTTCTTCGCCGCCTGGTAATTATTGTTAAGGGTCTGTCCACTGTCTCGGTAGTTACTCTTGTACGCGACTGATCCGGCAGCAGCACCTGCATTCGGCGGAAGCCGGTTGTAAACAGCTTGCCGAATGGAGTCATGGGGAAGAGAAGGGTTAACATACTCTGGGTAATAGATCGAATCGTCGAGCCATTGACTCGGGGTCCCAGGCAGGGCTCGGCCTCGTAATAAAGCCAATTCTTCATCCAATAATGAGTTGATCCCCGAGCCGGCGACACCTTGGAAGCAATAGACTTGCCCCAATTCGCTCAATCCTACGCCGTTCAAACCCACAGTCGGATCCATTGCGTCGCTAAAAGCCTCATTTCCTAGCAGCATCTCGAAAGAGAATTGTTCCCGAAGCCCCTTGCCGAGCACTAAGGGATAACTGTGAGCTGACAAATCTTCCGAGTTCCAGAATCCGGCCCTGATTGAATAGGGCGTCATGTGCGTGACGACTCTGAGAATAGATGCGGGGTCAAAACTTACCGAGGGCATTTGTCCACTATTGGGGGGCCATGGGCGACCATAGACAGTCAACATGTTCTGATATGTCAAGCTCCCGCGATTAAGTTGAAATGACGATGTGCTTGCAGCACCGCTGATGAGCTGCAAGAGGTTTTCAACGTCATAGGCGCTGGTCGAGCTATCAACACCGCCCGCTTGGGCAATTGAGCTAAGCAGCGAATAGGTAGCGCTTGATGACAGATCGCCGCCGCCATCAAGTATACTAGGATAAATTGTATAGTTGCTACTGCTCATCGGATCGTCGGCGTAGCTCGACGCAGATGCAGCAAGTAGAATTGTCGTAACCCAAGCGGCCAATCTGTTTGTCACGTTCTGTACCTCTTCTTTGTACAGTTGACAAGTATGCTGACTTAAAATTCAGCCAATCGTGTCTTTAGCTCTAGGTCATTTCACTCTTATTATCCATACAACTGACATGCTAGTCGGCCTTGTTTCGTTGCCGCCGCTTGCTTGAACGGAGATTCCTGTAGTTGCCGTGTGCGTAAAGGTAAGGTAGTTGTGGTGCGGAAAGCACCCGGTAGACGGTGCATTCGTATCTCCAAATTCTCTCGCACCCATATTGAAATTATGAGAGTGCCCGGGATCATTGACACCATGGGTGTGAAGTTTCAATTCATCGTCCTCAAAGTCGCCAGAATGCGGACTCCCTCTGAGGAACCGCCCCTTACTATTATGTGGAAAAGGAGTATTGTTCAGATCAGGGGTATTTGTCGCACCAGTCGCTCGTAAGGGACTGTCGGGCGGCAGCGCGTCACCGTTGCATAACATCCAATTAGATGGTGGCGCAGCTGCAATTGAAGCAGTCGGGTTGTTGGGATTAGGGTGTTGATGCCAGGCAATAATGCTCCCTAATGGAGGCCCGCCTAGTGCATTCATCGCGTACGCGGCCGACGTCAGAGTCTGGTCGGGCGACAGCAACTGAACTGGGTTTGTTCCGTCGGAAAACCAAACACGCAACTGGAGATTGGAATCCAGAAAGGTATAAGAGTTGAGTGCTGCCATCGGCGAGCTACCGAGACGAACTGAGTAAACGCCATTGGTTACCGGAAGGCTGACCGCGCCAGTTGGCATGGCGGACGCTCCAATCTGCGTTCCGTCATTAGTCCAGCGATTTAGGTTCGTATCTGGATCGACGATGGCGAAGCGGAAGTGTCCTGTACCGGTAAGGCGCTGGCCATTCACCGAAACGACACCTTGATGGCTAATTTGTTCCAACCCGCTTTGGGCCGGCGGTGGCCCGCCGGGGCCAGCAACAGCAGTAGAAAGTGAAGTTAAGGCATACCATGCGAGGTGTACGCTTACCGCTACAAACACCATTAGTGCAATTGACGAACGTGATGAGTTCTTCACTCACGACCTCCTTTCCATTCGAAACCTTTGTCGTATCGAATAGATCTCCAAGTATTCCAAGTTCCATTCTTAGACGTTTATCTCATTTGATATTCACGGTGGTGGTTGGATTTGAGCAGTATCACTGATACGGTAAAGTCTAAAGGTGCCTTGAACGTGGATGTCCTCGAGCGAGACGCCATGAATGCGCTCACGGTAGATTCCGACCAATTGGTTGTCACCCTCAGTCTCTGAGAGCCCAACGGCTGCGGCCATGGGATCCTGATCAGTTGCGGCGAAATCCAGCCATATTTCTCGCGTGATGGCATAGCCATTGCGATGTTCGGGGTTGTATCGATGTCGATATGGATTTAGTGGATGATCCGCGGCCATAGTGACAGGCCCGGTTGTCAGAGTGCCAGAGACACCGTTCGTTGTTCCGCTCAAGGTCATCGGCTGATGGAAAAGCACAGAAACGAACCGGTAATTCAACTTCCGACCATCGCGATCGACCTCGATCATAGTTTTGTCGAGAATCTGATTTGATCCGCCTTCGGCCGGCGTTGGCAGAGAGATGATTAGCGGCACTCGGAGCGGCTTGGCAGGAGCCAGTTGCGCTGGCTGCGCCGTCGTTCGCGTCTTGACTTGATTCAGGGTTGCTTCGCCAATCCAGACGCCGTAGTAATCGTGTTTTTCCATCGCGCTGCCCACTAGGAGGCGAACGCCATTGGTGTCGGTGATTTGAACGAGCCCCTGATAAGCGCTGCTGCCCGTCCCGTCTGCAACAGCCGGATTTCGGTTCTTGCGAACACAACGGATTTGGACGCTGTTCTCGGTAGAGTTGCCGGCGATGGTCATTTGGGTGCCACCGGTCAGAGGCATCCACACGGCGCTGTTGGGATTAGTGGTGTTCAGGTATTCCAGCCACGATGCATCATTCGGCGCCGCATCGACGGGCTGACCGGCTGGCGGTGATGCAGAGGGCAGACCTTGGATGCTGAGAGAGCGCGGGATGGTTGCGAAGGGCAGTTCCACCCGGACCTTGTCCGCGTATCCGGTGGTCATGAACTGAAAACCCTCCAAGCCCGCCTTCAATTGGATGGGGCCAGGATATGCAATGTCCTGAGACACCTTCACCCAATAGGCCCGATGCTGGGTGATCGCCGCATTGAGCGCAACCGACGTCCAACCGCCTCCAGCCGAAAGTTGGTAGATTGATTGAACCTTGCCCTGCACGTTGGGATGCGAAAAATACTCCGAAAACGACGGCGCGTTAGACTGATCCAACAAAGTTCCGAATGAATTGAACGACTGTGCGATGTATGACACGCTTCGATTGATCGGTGCGCCGGTCAGCGACAGATTGCCTGCGCTATTCATCTTGATCAGGTAGCCTCGATTCCCTTGAAGCCGCTTGAGCGAATTGAGGAACACGGGATGAGTGCGATGGTGACTCACCCACCGGCCAGCATCACCTTCCGATCGCCCCGGCGTGAATGACCAGATACTCTCGTAGTCCACGCCACTCAAGGCAACGCCTGGCTCATTGGGCACATCAATGGGCAGCCATATGTGGTTCCAGCCAGTTTGGACAGGAATGACATTCTGGTACCACCCACCCGCGCTGAAAACGGGTTGCGATCCTTTGAATGCGACGATACAGGACGCTACCCAAATAATTGGGCGTATCAATTTCGACCTCAGCCGCATTGCCACAACCAACGATCTGCCTCTGCACTCGACGATCGTATGCACGGCTATCCTCCGATGTATGCGTCAACAAAGAACTTAACGTCGGCGCCATTGGCCTGGCCATTACCATTCTGATCCGACCTCTGGATACGGCCGGGATCAAGGTCCAAGCCCAAAAGCACCTGCACGAAGAAGTTCACATCTGTGAAATCTTCGTCACCATCCAGATCGATATCCGCGGGAAGGAACGGAAGATTCAGATTCAGGACAAGTCCACGCCCTGTCAGAGGAATTGTGGCCTTTAGGACTTCCGCACCCACGCCCTGTTGAACGTAGATTCTGGCGCTTTGCCCTACCCTCGCGGCGCTGGCGCTCTGGGTGCTATTGTCATCCCCTGACTCCATCCGAATCCGCAAGACGTAGTTATTACCCTGTAGGCATTCGTCAGGAATATTGTCGACGGGGCTAATGTCCGAGCTGCCCCCGCAGAAAAGCGGGACACAGCTCGCGCCAGCACAACTGATGTCGCAAGGATCTGGAATGTCGTTGCTGTTGCAGTCATCCATTCGGTATATCCCTACACGCTGGGGGGCTTGCGTTACTCTCGCGATTACCGCGACATCTGCGCCGGCTAAGACCTGTACTCCGTTGATCGAAATTGTTCCGTACAAGATCACGTCAGGCTCAGGGATCGCCGCAAGAACTGAAGAATTTGTTAACATATAAGCGACCATGAACGCTTGCGCGCACGTGCGAATTACGGCCGCAACTCTTGCTTCGATTAATTGGGTTTTCATTAACAAGCTCCAATGGTTCCGAGACCACCCGCAAGCCGGTGTTTATTATTCAAGTTGAAATGGGAATCGATAGACTTCCGATACCGCCGAACCGGTTCAGAAATTCAAGAAGGAGTCTGCTTGCGATGGGAATGCCCAGAGTGTCCATGCAATCTCCTCAGAAATGCGGTTTATCGACAAGTTCTCCGCACCAAGACGCGACTTGCAGTATGACTCAAGACGTTAGCCGGCGAGCCTACCAATTAGCGTCCAGAAAAGTCAAACAAAATAATGCTATTTGTGTATTAAGAGAGATTTTGGAATCAAAACGAATCCACTTCGACCCCTGCGCCTCAAGGGGTAGCTGACAAACAATTCACAGGCGGGTACGGAACGGAGCACCACTCAGCAACGCACCTGCATAGCCCCCGACGAGCGAGATCCGCCAATCCCGTGAATGGCCGCACCGTCCGGCACGCCCGCACCGCCGCACGGAAGATCTAACTCCTGCTCGAACATCGCTTTGCGCTGCGCGGACATCCCGACAGCCGTTAAGCGTGACTGCCTCGAGAAGATCCGCCGCCGGCAGAATTCAGCCAGGAACGGCGCTGGCGCCGGGCCTTGTTTTGGGCACCCTTGCATATGCTGTGGACATGAAGGGGCCCTCCCCATCGAGCGGGAGGGCCCGGCAATCCTGAGCCAAAGATCTGCGGGGTAGGCAGCCGGCCAGGATCAGGAATCAGCCGGTTTCGACCTGGGCCAGGTAGCGATCGATATCGACTTTCCGATATCGCTTCGACCCGTTGCGCCCGCGCCCGAAGTAGTAGGCCTGGACGCCGGCTTGATCGAGCAGTCGCGACACCGTGGTGCGCGAGCAGTCCCACTGCCGGGCCAGCGTCTTGACGCTCACGAATGTTTCGCCGGCGAGGCTGGGGCCTTGCATCTCCGATTTCGTCGTCACGTCGTTTCATCCACCGAGGGCATAACCGGCACACGCATCACGACTGCGGTCGCCCATCGCATGTCCTCTACAGACATATGGACAGGAATGTTTTTGCGGAAGCGGAGCCAAAGGGTTCTGTTGGAACCTGTCGGACGTAGACGGTTTGATGGGTTCGTGGCGAGCGGGGCTGCAATTACTCGAGAACCGGAAGCGAGAGCAGGGTGCCTCCCGGTTTGGTGTCCTCAAGCTCGCGCATTGGCGTTGTGGGCTGGATCCCGGCAGGCAGTTCGTCCCAGGTTCGGCCATCCAGCATGCGGCCCCCCTTGGCATGGCCGCCATTCTGCTTTGCGGTCGGATCCGCTCGGTCGGGGTTGTTGGCCATCATTCCCCACTGCTTGAAGAAGTAGGCGACGCCGGCCGCCTGGCACTGGTCACGCACATCCCGCGCCCAATCGGGATTCATGGGCCGCGATTTGGGGCCCGATTCGCCACCGCAGATGACCCAGTCAATGCCGGTGAGATCCAGTCTGACGCGCTCCAGCAGCGGCTCCACGCTCAGAAAGCGCACCCGCGCGAGCACATGAATCAGGTGTTTGATGAACTGATCCGCGGCCTTCTGATGTCCGCAGGTCGTCCCCAGCCAGACGTTGTGTCGCGGATGGTCGATCCAGACCCGGGGCAACATCTCCTGAATGTTTTGGGGCCGCTTGGTGAGCAACAGCCAGTCCAGGTGAGGCGTCGCCTCGATCAGTTTCCAGAGTCGCTCGCGCTGCGGCTCGAGATCCTGTCGATCCTCGAACACGTCGGCCATGGAGGCGCAGAACACGCGATGGCGTTCATTGCGCTGCTTCGCCTTCTTGTTCCACCTGAGCGGCTCACCCCAGTGTTTGTCTTCAAAGAACTTGCGGTCCGATCCCGGTCCCCAGATTGGCATCCCGAGCCGAACGCTCGCGAAGTGCCAGGCGTAACAGTGTTCGCAGTCCTGATTGACCTTGGTGCAGCCCCACCACGGATTGAATGTGTGGTGGCCCGTATGAATTGGACGCGCGTGTCCATTAACTTCCGAGAATAGGCCGCACTGAGGCCAGGCGACGGCTGCACAAACGCTTCATGTATACCATGGCGCCAGCAGCAACCATCGACGCATGGACTGTTGAGGTGCCAGGCCTGCCGACACTTCCTTCCCAAACACCCGCGCGATTCGCGGAAGATCTTGCCAGTCGCAAAGTCTTACCCATTTGCGCGTGCGGTTGCATGGCACATGAACGGCACCAATCACGTTATCCCCAGCAGCTTCTTCCACCGATAGAACGTCGCGCGGCTGCCATGACCTGCAGCCTCAAAGGCTGCGATTCGTTCCGCGTCACTGGCGTACGCCGGTGATTTGATCAGGTGCAGGATCGCGCGCCCCTTTTCCTGAACGCCCATGCATTCGAGCAGCCACTCCTTCCACAGGTCCGGGGCTGCGTTGCGCAGTTCCAAGCCCTTGTTGTAGAAGCGCATGCTGTGTCGCGGGATGTAGGGAAGCATCTCTCCGATGAAGTCATACACCTCACGGTCATCAAACCAGTCCGCGGACCGCGTGTGGATCTCAAGGGCGCTCGGGATGAAGTGAACCACGATGGCCCGATCCTCGATCGCCGCGACGTTGGCATTCCTGGTCTTCCATTCGTTGGCGATGAGACAGACCGGCGACCGGGTCTTGAAGGATGCCGGAATTTCACCGCTGACAATATCGGCATGCCGGCTGGGCCACCGCAGCTGCTTCTCGGGATCGGTGTTGCACAGGCATTTGAGGATGCGGACGCTTGCCGGGTCGTTGTAGATGTTGTCCAAGTCATCGATGACCACGGGCAGATCCCGATGCTTGAACAGTTCGTGATACATGCCGAAGGCCGTGGCGTGGGTCTCCAGATACAGGTGCGGCCGGTTGCCAATCGCGCGCTTGACGCCCTGACTCTTGGACAGGCCCGCCCCCCCAATGATCAGCAGAAAGCGCAACACGCCCGCCACGAACTGGCTGAACAGACGGTTGAATTTCTCAAAAGTCTTGATATGGATGGCATTCTTGAGCACGGGCAGGGCAGGGACCTTGAAAGCGCTGAGACACTGAGACTGCTCAAGCGGTTGCAACTCCGAAGAGTCGTCCATGCGCGGCTCATTCTGGTCGGTGGGCTGCAGGTTCGACGCATCGCCCGTTGGGTTTTCTTGTGGTGTCATGACAGATCAGTCCTGTTTCATCAGCAGTTCTTTCAGGGCCCAGTCGACCGCCAGCGCAAGATGGGGCAGGTCCCGCATCGAAAACTGATGGCTCCGCTGCCACGCCCCATCCCGGTCCTTGTAGTTGCGCGAGAGCGTGACCTTGTAATAACTGGTCCCAGCCTGTTCTCCTTCGCCCTCATGGCGCCAGATTGCCGCGTGGACGCGGTCGAACTGCCGGGTCGCGATCGGTTTGTTGTCGTTCGCACTGTTCATCTTGAGGCTCCTGTACATCACCCGGGCGGACTCCCGCCGATACCCTTTGGGGGCTGGAAGCTTTTCTGAAAATGATTCCACTTCATACGCGTGGCACCCGCGCCGTCAGCGGGCCGCCAGCAGCAGGAGGATCGCTGCCAGGACGATGATCGCGCAGATGACGTAGGCGACCACGGTCTCACGGGTCGGGGGCCGAACGACGAGCGTGCGCGGCCACTGCGCCATGACGCGGTCGCGCCAGCTCTTCCACGACCCTTGCGTTGGTGTTGAGACCGGCCGTGGGTAGCTGCGCTTCGGCGTCACCTTCTTTCCTCCCAGCGACACGCGCGGAATCTCTTCGGATGTCGCATCGGGTGCCAGCACGATCGGCACGTTGGCGTCGGCCGCAGACTGGCCAGTCAATACGGCGTAAGGCGGCATTGCGGCAGGCTGCCGATCTTCCGTATTTCCAATTTCGTGACGAGTGCCACCTTCTGTTCGCCGAGCCGCTTGAAGCCGCACGAATTGCCATTCTGAGTGGTGACTACATCGAGGCACTGACGCGCCTGGCAGTTGCAGAATCGAACGTTACCGAGACTGTGGTTGCCGACAGTGGAGGAAATGTGCTGCACAAGCCGCCCGTGCAGAGCGCTCGCCGGGCCGAGCTGCAATTGCTCCGCGGCGCAGCGATGCTAGGCCTCGAATGGGCAAGCCGCGCACAGGCGGGGACATCCGCGACAACGTCGGCCCGCAGTCAAACCACGACCACGCCGTCCCGCGAAGCCGAGGCCCAGGCCCTGATCACCCAGGCCCTGAAGGTGCCGGACCAACTGGCCGCAGACCTGGCACCGGCAGAGCGGGCGCAATTCTTGAAGCAATTTGACGCATGGCGAAAACTGGCGGAACCGGAAAAAGGCCAACAGCAATGACCGCCGCGCTTCGAACTGACGTGTGCATGGCAACTGGCGAAAACTAGCTGACGAAACTCGGAGACGACAGCAATGACGACGCTCTCGAAATACTCATGCTTGGCGATAGCTTTCTATGTTACCCTTGCCGCACCGGGGATCCTCAAAGCACAAGACTGTGGGACGTTATTAATTGAACAGGACCGTAAGGACTTGTTGCGCCAAACTGCCGCCGGCATGTATCAATTAGCCGCGGTCCCACACTCCTTGACGAATGTACCACTCACATTTCACGTTGTAAGGATGAGTTCGGGTATCGGCGGTCTCACGGCGACACGCCTTTGCCAGGCTATTAGCGATCTTAACAGTAGCTTTCTCGGCGCTGAGATTCGGTTTTATCTCGCTGGCCCGATCGACTATATCGACAGCGACAATTATTTCTTCAACATCGATACACTAGCTGAAATCAATGCGCTTCGAAGCACAAACGCAGTAAGTAACAGTATTAACGTATATTTTACCGAAAACCTTGCTGACGAGGAAGGCGGCCTGTGTGGCATTTCCTCCTTCACTGTGAATTCTGTACAAGGTATCGTCATGAAAAACGACTGTACTGCTACTCAAGGTGACCATGCTACCCTCGCACACGAAGTCGGCCACTATTTTGACCTTTACCACACACACGAAACGGCGTTCGGGGCGGAGTGTGTCGATGGCTCGAACTGCACGAGCGCCGGGGATCAACTATGCGATACGCCCGCCGACCCAGAATTAGGAGAGACTAATGTTGACGCGACTTGTACCTACGTCGGTTCAGAGACCGACTCGTGCAACGGCGATACTTACCACCCAGATCCGGCGAACCTAATGTCCTATTCCCCCTCTCAGTGCGCTAACATCTTTACGAATAACCAGAATGCTCGTGCACGTGCTACTCTGACGAACCTTCGTCCAGAACTCCTGCACGCGAGTATTCCGCTCTCTGCTGACTGCAATGTCAACAGCGTGAGCGATTTCTGCGACATCGCCAATGGCACGAGTCAGGATTTGAACAGCGATGCGATTCCCGACGAATGCGAAACAGACCTGATACCGCCTACCGTCACGGTCACTAGCCCGACCAGCGCGCCGACCTACGCAACATCAAACAGCACGATGAACCTCGGGGGCTCTTCATCCGACAATGTCGCAGTTAGCCAAGTCGTGTGGACGAATAATCTTGGCGGCAGTGGCACCGCTGACGGGACAACATCATGGAGCATTACAAACATTGCACTCCAGCCCGGTACCAACGTCCTTACCGTCACAGCTCACGATGCCGCCGGCAATACCGCCCAGGACGTCTTAAGCGTGACACAATCGAGCGGATGCTCACAGTCGCCGTCCCCTCCTACAGTCGTCACTGCTTCGGCGCCTCCCGACGGCACCTGGTATTGCGATCACATATCCGTTGTTTGGCCGCAAGTGCAAAGCGCCACAACCTATCAAGTGTTCCGCAATTCAACGAACGATTCAGCATCGGCACAGCCGATACACACCACAAGTGCAACCAGCTGGGACGACTACAGTGTCGTTCAGGAAGCATTTTACTATTATTGGGTGAAGGCGTGCAACACATGCGGCTGTAGCGGCTTCAATGCCACGCCAGGCCATGGTGCGAGGGGCATTCCGCCAGCCGCTCCTAACGGGGTCCAAGCATCCGACGCGGCCTGCGATCGGGTTTCGGTTTCTTGGAACCTAATCCTGGAATCGACAAATTACTCAATTTGGCGCAGCGCTGCTAACAATTCGGCGACCGCCCAGCAAATCGCTACCGCAGCCTATCCCCCGTTCCAGGACCTCACTACAGTGTCTGGAGCAACTTATTACTATTGGGTACGTGCAATAGCAAGTTGTGGGACTAGCGATTTCAGTAATTCGGATGCTGGGCATAGCGGCGGCCCGCCAGCGCCGACTGGAGTGGTCGCGAGCGACGGCCTCAGCGGGAATTGTGGCGTAATTCGCATCACATGGAACGCGGTCCCAAACGCCACGCAATACAGAGTGTACCGCAGCGCGTCAAACGACCCATCTTCAGCACAGCCAATTCTCGGTTACATATCCAATCAGACAACAGCTGATGACATCACATCAGATGGCGGTTGGTACTGGTACTGGGTAACGGCCTGTTCAGGCGACACCTGCTGCTCATCATTGAGCTCTTCTGATCGAGGCTATAAGGGCGGGCCGCCCGCTCCAGAGAACGCCTCGGCGTCCACCGGTTCGTTCTGCGATCGGGTGCGCGTTTCTTGGAATGCGGTACCGGGCGGAACGAGTACGCGTTATTGGGTGTATCGAGATGGTACGTCGATTGGGAGCAACCTGTCGGCGACGACGTTTGATGATCTGGCTGCGTCTGCCTCGGCGCTGCATGCGTACACGGTTGGCGGGACTAATTCTTGTCAGTCCTTTCCAGTCTCCTTTTGCAATCCGGTTCAGGGGTTCTCTGGTCTGCCGCCCGCTCCTACTGGTGTCATGGCCAGCGACGGAACAGTATGCGGAGCCGTTCGCGTGAATTGGACCGTCGTACCGGGGGTAACGCAGTACACGATATGGCGGAGCACAGCCAACGACACGAGTACAGCAACACAATTAGACACCGCGTCGGGGCCGCCGCTAGATTTGATCACGAACTCTCCCGCCGTGCACTACTTTTGGGTGCGCGCTGTCAGTACGTGTGGTAGCAGTTCTTTGGGAACCGGCGATAGTGGTTTTGGTGGCGCGCCGCCGATAGCGGCACCGATTGGAGCAGTCCCATCAAATGGCGCCACTTGTTTGACCCAAGGCGTGTGCCTTGCCTGGCAACCCGTTTCAAATGCTGCGACCTACGATGTGTATTGGGGTGTGTTGAATCCGCCGCCGCTGTGGGGGTCGGTCACGGGGACAATTGCGTGTCCTCCTCATCAGGCTGGCACAACGTGCCGATGGTACGTAGTCGCGAGGAACAACTGCGGTACAGGACCTGCCGGGGCTCAGCAATCATATTCCATCGTAGGATCGTCACCAGATTGCAATGGCAACGGAGTCAACGACATTTGCGACATCAATAGCGCGTTTGCAACTGACTGTAACTCAAATGGCATCCCCGACTCCTGTGAGCCGCCCATAACGATGGTGGCTTTTGTCAATGTATTGCTTGAAGTTAATAACAACCCCGTTGATCTCTGCCTTGCAGACCAAAACCGCGACGGTCTCGAAGACGGCCAGGATGTCCAACTGTACGTGAGGCGACTGATTGGAGGATAAGGTGCCGGGAGAATTACCCATCGATGCTCACGAAGCTGGACCGCGGGCACATCATATCACGATGTCCCCCTTTAAGCCGAAGCGATTACTGGTTCGCCTTCATCCGATTGCGCCAATCCCAAACGCGGTCGCGAATCAAATTCCACCGAATCTCGCATTTCTTCGGGCACCAATGCAGCGTAATGTCGCCGACAAATCTCGGGGCTGTTCCCCAGCAACTCGCTGATCTTGAACAGGGACTCGCCCTTCATGGCCAGTTGGCTTCCAAACGTGTGGCGATAGTCGAGACAACCCCAAGGCAAGCCATTTGTCCAGTTGATCGCACGAAGAGCCTGTGAGAAATTATCTGGTTGCCATCGATGACGTCGGGGTGATGGGAAGAACCAGGTTGATCCAACGGATGGGCGATAAGCGTCCAGGATCTGGCGGAGCGCCCTCGAAATCGGAATGCGCCGATTACGCCGAGTTTTCGGCCACCAAGTCTCGTCACCCACGGTCTTCTTGCACACGCGAATCATGTCCGTCTTGAAGTCGACATCGGCAGGTGTCAACCACATGACCTCCTCCCGCCTGAGGCCGGCGTATATCAAGACGGCAACCATGGTCTTCAACGTAAGGTCGTGGTCGAGCACGCGAAACTGCTGATCGATCTGGTCGAGCGTGAGAAAGCGGATGACCGGCTCCTCTTCCCGGCGCCGCGGCAACGCATCCACCGGATTGGGAAATCGCCGGTCAAGCGAACGGAATCCGTGCTGCCGAATCGCGTAATTGAACATCAGATGGAGCACCTCGCGCATCCGATTTGCCGTCTTTGGCGAGATTCCATCCACCGTGATTCGCCGGCTGATGAAATCGCCCATGAGGTTGGCGGTGAGCTGTTCGAGGGTCTTCACCTCGACATGATGACCTTCAAATTGGTCGAGGACCTCCTTCGGTTGCCTTTCTCCGTATCGAATATTCCGACTGCTGCCGGGCTTGAGGGCTTCACAAACCGGCCCAAAGAAGACGCGCAGGTACGAGATCTCGTTCTTATACGACTTCCGTGTTCGCGTGCTCGCCAGATGGCTGGCGAACTGCTCAAGAAACTCGGCAACGGGAGTGGTTGTCTTGGATTCGAGCTGGCCCGTGACCATCTCGCCTTCAAGCTTCCTGAGCTTCTTCATTGCGAGCCGTTGATCAGTGGTTTTGAGCGAATGGCGGATTCGCTTGCCGCAGTGGTAGTACGTCACCCACCATACAGCGTTGCCCGGCTTCCGAAAGATGTTGGCCATTGCAGGACCTCCCCTGAAAGGGTCCTGCAAATCTTGGGCACCTTTTGGTCACCCCGAGGGAAAACCAGGCGCAACAAAAAAGCAGGACCAGGTTGCAACTACCTGATCCTGCCGCGGTTACGTCATTAGCGGGGGCTGGACTCGAACCAGCGACCTCCGGGTTATGAGCCCGACGAGCTACCAACTGCTCTACCCCGCAATCA